>JABFRY010000430.1 GCA_013140955.1 Acidobacteriota bacterium | reverse complement strand
GTGCCGGCCCCGCCAGCGGCGCGCGGCCGGCCGCGATGATGCGGGGCCCCTGCAGGTCGCCCTCGGCCGTGCGCCGTCGCAGCTCGAGGATCTGGCCCTCGGCGTCGCCGGCCGACACGAGCGTCGTGAAACCTGCGGCGATGAACTCCTGCATGGAGGCCTCGGCGCGGTCGGCCAGCCACTGGTCGGGGTCGCCCTGGATGATGTGGCGATGGGCGTCGATGTAACTGGGCATGACGGTCCGGCCCTGCACGTCGATCACGAGCGCGCCGGCCGGCACGTCGGCTGCCCCCTGCGTGACGGACACGATGCGGCCGTCGCGCACCACCACGGATCCCTGGTCGATCACGCCGCCGTTGCCGTCCAGGACGCGGGCGTTGGTCAGGACCACACCCTCGGCGGGCACCTCCCGCAACGCGGCGGGAGCCCCGGCGGCAGGCTCGGACTCCTGGGGCGGTGCACAGCCAAGGCTCACGGTGAGCGCCAGGCAGAGAATGGTTGTTCGGCTCATGGTCAGTCTCCGGAATGCGGCGCGGCCCTCTGTCTCGGGAGGACGCTGGATGCCAGGTTCGGTGGTGCCAGCGGTGGCCAGCGTGCCGATCGCTGAACCGGCTGGATTATAGGAGACGATCCCGGTCGGGGCCCGCATGACTCCTCATGGAGAGGAGTCGCACCGCCCAGGACAACCGCGCGGAGTACAGTGAAGCGCGAGAGGCATCGCTGGCCATGAGCACACTCGACTCCGACGTCCGCGGCGTCATCGTTCCGTGTCCCTCGTGTGGAAAGGCCAATCGGCTCGCGTTCGCGCGGCTCGACGGGCGCGCGAGGTGCGGACACTGTCACGTGGACCTTCACGCACCCTCGGTGCCGGTCGCCGTCGCGACGACCGCCGCATTCGATGCCATGGTCGGGCACTCGCAGCTGCCGGTGCTGGTGGACTTCTGGGCCGCGTGGTGTGGCCCCTGCCGGGCCGTGGCGCCACAGATCGAGATCGTGGCTCGACGCAACGCGGGGCGCCTGCTCGTGGCCAAGGTGGACACCGAGGCCGTGTCCGATCTCGCCGGACGCCTGGGCATCAGGTCGATTCCGACGCTTGCGGTCTACGCCGGCGGACGCGAGGCGGCACGGACGGCGGGCGCCATGGCCGCCGACGGCATCGAGGCGTTCGTGCGGCAGGCGCTGGGCTGATCGTCCCGCGTCCGCAGATCGCTCACGCGCCGGGACGCGCGCCGGCGGGCTCCTGGAGCGCGGCCTCGCGCAGCACCCGCGAGAACGCGTCGATCGCCTGGGCGCCTGACACGGCGAACCGCCCGGCCACCACGGTGAACGGCACCCCCGACACGCCCAGGCGACGCGCCTCCTCGAGGTCGTGTCGCACCTCGGACTCATACGCATCGCCGGCCAGGGTCCGGCGACACGCCTCGGCATCCAGGCCCGCCTCCACCCCCAGGCGCACGAGCGACTCGGCCTCGAACACCGAGCGACGCTCGGTGAAGTGCGCCCGATAGAGCCGCTCCAGCACCAACGGCTGCAGGCCACAATCGCGCGCCAGGAACAGCAGGCGATGGGCGTCGAGGGTGTTTCCGGTGCGGCCGTCGGCCAGGTCGTACACGAGACCGTCCTCGGCGGCCGTCGCGGTCACCCGGGCCTGCATCGCATCCACCTGCGGTCCTGGCACCCCGTACCGCGCCATGAGCGACGTGCGCAGGTCGCGCGACTCGCCCCGCGGCAGTCCGGGCTCGAGCTGGAAGGCATGGTGCACGATGTCCACCGCGCCCTCCAGCCCACAAGCCTCGACGGCACGCTCGAGCCTGCGCTTGCCGATGTAGCACCACGGACAGACCACGTCAGACCAGACGTCGATGCGCATGGGTGTGATGATAGCGCGCTACAATCCGCTCTGCGGGGGCTCATGGCACGACGCTACTGGCTGATGAAGTGCGAACCGTCGGCATACACGATCGACGATCTCGCCCGGGACGGACAGACGAGCTGGGAGGGCGTGCGCAATCACCAGGCGCGCAACTTCATGCGGGACGACATGCAGGTCGGCGACGGCGTTCTGTTCTACGCGTCGAACGCCACGCCGTCCGGCGTGACGGGCCTGGCGACGATCGCCCGTGCGGGATACCCGGATCACACGGCCTGGACCCGAACGCATCGGTACTTCGATGAGAAGACCCAGCAGAAGGCACCCACCTGGTACATGGTGGATATCGCCTTCGCGGAACGCTTCCCGGAGATCGTCTCCCTCGAGACACTGAAGCAGACGCCTGGCCTCGAGACGATGATGGTCGTCCAGAAGGGGAGCCGCCTCTCGGTGCAGCCGGCCACCAAGGCCGAGTACGACATCGTGGTCAGGCTGGGCACCAGGAGGCGCTGAGCGCGCGGAGCCACACCATGCCGACATCGGCCCGATCGAGTCACCGGCAGGCGCGCGCGTGGCCGTGCGGGCCCCGCGTGCCGCTCCGGTCCGTCGCGTTTGCCGTCGCCGTGGTCGTGCTGCTGATCGGAGCCTCCCTGTCGGCGCAGACCGCTGACACCCCGACCGCCGGTGCCGCCGCTGGCGCGGCCGCAGGGCCGGCACTCGCTGGCGCGGACGCCTCGAGGGCCGATGTGCTCCGGGGCACCTACAGCCGCCATCGCGCGAACAACGACGTCCTGCACTACGACCTGGCCGTGCGGGTGGAGCCCGATCGGCAGTACGTGTCGGGACGCAACCGCATCCGGTTCCGCATGCTGGTGGACGACACGAGGATCCAGCTGGATCTGCACGACAACCTTGCGGTGGACGGCATCCTGCTCGATGGGCGGCGTCTCGACTTCTCGCGGGAGGCCCACACGGTGTTCGTGGACTTCCCGCGGGTATTGCGGGCGGGCGAGACCTACGAGATCGAGTTCCGCTACTCGGGTACGCCCCTCGAACAGGGCCGCTTCGGCGGCATGGCCTTCCGTCGCGATGGGGCCGGGCGGCACTGGGTCACCACCGCGAACGAGGACGAAGGCGCGAGCCTCTGGTGGCCCTGCAAGGACCAGTGGCTGGACGAGCCCGACGGCGTGGATGTGACCATCGAGGCGCCCGCCGGGCTCGTCGCCGTGTCGAATGGCCGGCTGATCGAGACGCGGCAGGTGGAAGGGGGCTACCGCCAATGGCACTGGCGGGTCAGCGCGCCGATCAATGCCTACAACGTCTCGCTCAACCTGGCGGCCTACACGCACATTGCCGACAGGCGGGATGCGCTGACGCTCGACTACTACGTGCTGCCCGAGAACGCGGACCGGGCGCGGGCGCACTTCGCCCAGGTGTCGCCGATGCTCGACGCGTTCGAGCGCTACGTCGGCCCCTTCCCCTTCCCGGAAGACGGCTACAAGCTCGTAGAGGTGCCCTACGCGGGCATGGAACACCAGAGCGCCATCGCGTACGGCAATCGGTTCGCCAACGGCTATCTGGAGCGCGACTGGACCGGGGTGGGCATCAGTCCGCGCTTCGACTTCATCATCGTGCACGAGAGCGCGCACGAGTGGTTCGGCAATGCCCTCACGGCGGCCGACGTCTCCGACATGTGGATTCACGAAGGCTGGGCCACGTATCTCGAAGCGGTATACGTCGAGCATCGATTCGGGACCGACGACGCCTTCCGGTACGTGAACGCCCTCAAGGACAAGGTGCGCCACGATGCGCCCATCCTGACGACCCGTGGCCTGCACCGCGTACCGCCCTCGGACATGTACTTCAAGGGCGCGTTGCTGCTGCACACCCTTCGCGGTGTCGTGGGCGACGACGCCCGCTGGTGGGATCTGGTGCGGGGCGTGTACGCACGCTTCCGGTACCAGACGCTGCTCACCGAAGACCTGGTCGGCTTCATCAACGGGCAGCTGGGGCGCGATCTCACCCCGCTGTTCGACCAGTACCTCCGGCACACGGCACTCCCCACCCTGGAACTGCGCTTCGACGAGTCCGCCGGCACGGTCTCGTACCGGTGGCGCGCCGACGTCGCGGGATTCCAGATGCCGGTACTGGTGGGGAGACGCGAGGCCTGGACCCGCCTGGAGGCCACCACCGAATGGCAGACGGCCCCGAACACGCTCGCCCCCGAGCGCTTCGACGTGGCCACTGACCGCTTCTACATCGATGTCGAGAAACGCTGACCCCTCGCGCATAGGGGCTGGGGCAGGGTCGGGAGTAGGATCGGGACACGATGACGTGGAGGTACAAATGACACGCGCGACCTGTTCCGCGACGCTGCTGACGGTGACGCTCCTCTGGCTGGCGCTCGGGGCGGGCGGAACCGCGCAGGCGCAGGCGCCGACCCCGGCGCCGCAGCCCGTGCAGATTCCCGACGCGGCCACCGTCCTCGAAGGCATTCCGACGGTGAGGGAGGACTCGAGCGAACGGCGCTCCGAGCGCCGGCTGCTCGACCCGGCCGAAGCGGCCTCGAACCGGCTGAACGTGCGGATCCGCGAGGGAAAGCTGTACTGGTCGAGCCAGGCGGACTCGCCGCTGCAGCTCGATGCCATCGACGGGTTCACCTATCTGTCGTCGCCGTCGCGCCCGGGCAGCTACATCAAGCTGACGCGGCTCAACGACCGCATCACCTACGTGGAACACCTCGACATGCCCACCGGGCAGGTCACCTATTGGGGTGAACTGCGCATCGTGGTGGGGCGGTAAGCCGCCGCGGCGGACAGCCAGGCGGCGCCGGCCTCGTGACCGGTGCGGTTCGCCCAGGCCCCGCCGTCCGGACGGCGGCGGGACCTGGCACGACAGGGAGGCTCACCCCAGCTGCGAGAGCATGGAGCCGGCGTCGCTCACCTCGAACTTGCCGGGCGCCTCGACGTTGACCGCCTTGACGACGCCGTCCTCCACCAGCAGGGAGAAACGCTGGCACCTGACGCCGAGACCGCGGGCGGTCAGGTCGAGTTCCAGGCCAAGCTTCCTCGTGTAGTGGGCCGAACCGTCGGCCATCATCCGGACCTTGCCGGTGGCGTGCTGATCCCGTCCCCAGGCACCCATGACGAAGACGTCGTTCACCGCGAAGCACCAGATCTCGTCCACGCCCTTGGCCTTGAGGGCCTCGGCGTTCTGGACGTAGCCGGGCAGGTGCTGCGCCGAGCACGTGGGGGTGTAGGCACCTGGCACGCCGAAGATCACGATCTTCTTGCCGGCCACGAGTTCCTCCACCTTGAACGTATTCGGGCCTGTCGAGCACCCCTCGCCTTCCACCTCGACGAACTCCGACAGCTCCCCGGCGGGCAGCCGGTCTCCAACCTGAATTGGCATCGCGTGTCCCCCTTTTGGTCAGCGTGACATCATTTCGAAACCCCTATTGTCGTCCAACTGCCGGCACCCGGGGCCCGCCGGGGGGCGTCGAGCCACGCCACGACCCGACCCGCCAGCAACCGCGAGCGTCACGGCCCGGGTGCCACGGGTGGGCCGATCCCGCGCCACTGCGGTAATCTTGGGGCCGTGTTGAAGAAGGTCGACGATCTCCGCATCACCGGCGTCCGTCCGCTCCTGCCTCCCGCCATCCTCATCGAGGAACTGCCCGTCACGGAGGATGCCTCGAACGTCGTAGCCGGCACCCGTCAGGCGGTGGCCGATGCGCTGGCCGGTCGCGATCCCCGCCTGGTGGTCGTCGTCGGGCCCTGCTCCATCCACGACCCCGGTGCCGCGCTCGAGTACGCGGAGCGCCTGCGCCCGATGGCGGACCGGTATCGGGATCAGCTCATCGTGCTGATGCGCACGTACTTCGAGAAGCCGCGCACGTCGGTCGGCTGGAAGGGCCTCATCAACGATCCCGACATCGACGGCAGCTTCCAGATCAACAAGGGGCTGCGGCTCGCGCGACGGCTCCTGCTGGATCTCAACAACATGGGACTCCCCACGGCGTCCGAGTTCCTGGACACGCAGATCCCGCAGCACATCGCCGACCTGACGTCATGGGTGGCCATCGGCGCCCGCACCACGGAGAGCCAGGTCCACCGCGAACTGGCGTCGGGCCTGTCGATGCCGGTGGGCTTCAAGAACAGCACGGACGGCAACCCCCAGACGGCGGTGGATGCGGTGCTGTCGGCCCGCTCGCCGCATCTGTTTCCGTCGGTGACCAAGCAGGGGGTGTCGGCCATCTTCTCGACCACGGGCAACGACACGTGTCACCTCATCCTGCGGGGCGGCAGCCGCACCGGCCCCAACTACGATGCCGAGAGCGTGGCGGAGGCCTGCACCCTGCTCGCCGCGAAGAAGCTCCGGGATGCGGTGATGATCGACTGCTCCCACGGCAACAGCCAGAAGGACCACCTGCGCCAGATTCCGGTCGCGGCGGCCGTGGCACGGCAAGTGGCCGCCGGGTCCTGGAAGGTGTTCGGCCTGATGATCGAGAGCCACCTGGTGGAGGGCCGGCAGGACTACGTGGACCGCGCGTCGGCGGTGCACGGCCAGAGCATCACGGACGCGTGCATCTCGCTCGACCAGACCGAACCCATCCTGGAGCAGCTGGCCACGGCGCAGCAGGCCCGCGGGCCCGTGGCGCCGGGCGCACCCGCCGCACCTCGCGCCGCGACAGCCGGATAGCAGCCGCTTCGGCCGTCTCTCGCGGCACGGCTCAGCCCGCGAAGACCGCCGGCAGCCCGGAGAGCGGTACCACCGTCGGCGTGCCGCCCTCGCCCCGGAGCTGCCTCACGACCAGGTCGAGTTCGGCCGGCGCGTGCCGTTCCACGCGCGCAAGGCCGATGTCCCCCTCACGTGCGCGCCCCGCGCGCACCGCCGTGGCCCACGCGTCTTCGAGCACGCCCCGAAGCAGCTCCAGGTCCGTCGTGTGGTCGACGATCAGCACGATGCGGTCGGGCGGCTGGCGCAGGAGCAGTTGCTCGAGTTCGAAGACGCAGCCCAGGTTGGACGGCGACAGGCTGCGCACATCCATCAGCACCGCGTCGCTCGCGTCGATGAGCAGGCCGATTGCCGTCTGCCAGGTGTGGTCCCTGCAGTACACGTCGTTGACGCGGTAGCGGCCGTCCGGATCGGGGGCGAAGTCGAGCGCCGACACCCGGTGCGCGGCGGCCTCGACCTTCGACACGTACCGCTCATCCAGCCGTCCGCCCAGGAACGACAGCATGTCGCCGGGGTCGAGCGTGCGCCCCGCCAGATCCGTCCCTCCAATGAGCTGGACGGGACCCAGGAAGCGCCAGCGCTGCGCCACCCGGTCGAACAGCGTCTCGGTACGGGCGTCGTGGCCGAAGACACGCAGGAGCAGAAGACGCGACGGCGCGGGGGGCACGGCGGCGGGCCACAGCCGCAGCGTGAGCCACACGGTGCCCCGGTAGAGCACGAAGCCGGCAGCCCCGACGGCAAGCGCTGGGGCACCAAGGCTGACGGACAACGTGGCCGTGCGCTCCGCGATGACCACCAGCCACAGGCAATCGACCGTCAGCTGGGTGTCACTGAACCACTTTGCCTCGTACGCAGTTGCCAGCCGACCCAGCCCGGACCAGACCAGCAGGCCCACGGGCAGGCTGGCCAGAAGGAAGAGCGCGTAGTAGACGACGTTCACGTTGCTCAGCACTGCCATGTCGAGCAGGGTGCTCCGGAGGGCGGGCACGTCGAAGGCCGCCACGACCACCTCGCGAAACGCCACGGCCGCGAAGCCGAAGACGAGCGTGGTGGTGAGCACGAGCGGAATGACCGCGCGCACGCGCCGCCACGTGACGAACGCGGCGAGCAGGAGCGGCACCCACGCGCTGTAGAGCAGGCTCACACTGGCCCAGAACGGGTTGGTCACGATGGCCGTGTCGGGTGCGCCGCGCATCGACTGCACCACGAGCGTCACCATGGCCACGGCGGCGATCCCGCCGCCGAGGTAGGCCGCCCAGGCCCGGGCAGCGGCCCGCCGGTCGTACACCAGCACCAGGATCAGGGCCGGTACGAGCGGCCATGCCTCGCGCCAGATCATCGACGCGTAGGTGGCGGGTATCCGCAACATCCCCTCGTCGCTGAGGATGATCACGGCGAAGAACACCGCCTGTATCAGTGCGCCGGCCACGTAGGCGGCGAGCACGCGTCGTCTGGCGTGGTGCCCGGGAGATCCGTCAGGGGCCGGTCTCCCCGCCGCTGGCACGAGTGTGTGAACGGCCGCGCGCAGACTGCGGGGCGCGGCCTCCGGCGCGCCCTGGCCGGTCGCGGCCCGCAACGTGCCATCGGCAGTCGCGTCGGCAGTGGCATCGGCCGCCGTGGTGCCTGCCGTGGTGTCCGGTGAGCCGGGTGGTGGCGCCAACGGTGCCGCGTCCGAGGCCTGGCGCATCAGGGCGTGCACGCGTCGCCGGTACCAGCGCACCGCAATCCACGACAGGAAGGCGGCATCGAGGACCGACACCGCGAAGATGTACGCGAGCTTGCCCGAGATGAGGGCGTCCATGTGCGTAGGCGACGCGGACCGCCGCGTGGCGGGCCGCAGTATACTCGGCGCGCAGTCCACAGCCATGTCGCTCGGCAGCACGCCCGGATCGGGACGATTCCGCTCGGCGCTCGTGGTGGTGGGCCTCACCCTGGCGGTCGCGTCGACCTATGTGGTCATCGAGCTCCTCGCCATCGGATCGATGACCTGGATGCTCGGACGACCCGACGTGATGGGCACCCTCCTGCTCTCTGAAGCCACCCGCAGCTCCACGACCTGCGACGCGGGCCCCGTCGGGCGCACGCCGCCGTCGGCAGTGACCCCACTGGCCGCACGTCAGGCCAGCTGGCAACTCGGCCTGCGCCTCGGCATGGACGCCGTGGGGCGGCAGTACACGGACCCGACCTCCGACGCCCTCCTCGAGGGCGTGCGCGGGATGCGCGACATCGCGACGCTTTTGGCCGTGCCGGCACCCGAGGTCTTCGTCCCTCAGCAGCTTGCCAACGCGAACACGGAGTTCGTGGCATTCGTGGAGGCCGATGCCAGCCGCACAGGCCAGCAGGTGGCGGCCCTGCACGGGACCGAGGCCTGCACGCTCTACAAGCTCGGTGCATTCTGGGGCTACGCGTCCCTCGTGCGGCCGGCCCTGGCGGGCAGCCGCGCCATCTTCGCAGCGGAGTTGCAGCACTACGCGTCGCGCACGAGCCTCCCGGCATCGCTGTGGGCACCCATGCTCGCCGCCTCGTCCGCCGACGCCTCGCAGGAGGCCATTGCCCGCGAAACCGTGGGGATCACCATGCAGCTGAACGACGCACTCCTTCAGGGAGACGACGGTGCGCCGTGACGTCGGTCCCGCGGCCGCGCCGAACGCCCCGACATTCGCGTTCTTCGACACCCCCGTCGGCCGCTGCGCGCTGGTGTGGACTCGCCGGGGTGACGGGCCTGCTGCTGCCGTCGCGGTCGGTCTCGGCGACGCGGGCGCAGCTCGTGAGCCGGCACCCGGACGCCATCGAAGCCGGGCCGCCCCCAGCCATCGCGGCGGTCATGGCTT
>JABFRY010000259.1 GCA_013140955.1 Acidobacteriota bacterium | reverse complement strand
ATACGAAGGGCTGGGTGGGGCAGGACCGGAACCGCTTCTGGTTCCGCACCGAGGGCGACCGCGCCGGTGGGTGCACGGAGCAGGCGCAGACGCACCTGCTCTACGGCCGGGCCGTGGCCAGGTGGTGGGACGTCACGGCCGGCGTCCGCCTCGACACCCTGCCCGGCACGCCACGCACCGCACTGGCGGTTGGCGTGCAGGGGCTCGCCCCCTACTGGTTCGAGGTCGAAGCGTCCGCCTTCGTCGAGCCCTCCGGGCGTACGCACGTGCGCGTCGAGACGGAGTACGACCTGCTCATCACCAACCGGCTGGTCTTCCAGCCACTGCTGGAGTTCGAGGTCTACGGCCGTGCCGATCCCGAACGTCGCATCGGCACCGGGCTATCGACGGGTGAACTGGGACTGCGGCTCCGGTACGAGTTCAGACGCGAGTTCGCGCCGTATGTGGGCGTGGTGTGGTCGCGCAGGTTCTTCGGGACAGCCGATCAGGCACGAGCGGCCGGGGAAGATGTGGCCCGGGCGCGATGGGCAGTCGGTTTGCGCACGTGGTTCTAGACTATCCCGGGTAACTGCCCGTGACGTAGCCCTCGAGATGGCTGATCGTGTCGCCCTGCTCGCGGATGATGCTGCCGACGAGATCGCCCATCGACACGACATCCACCACGGACTCGCCGTCGAGGACCGGGAGATGCGAGAAGCCCTTGTCGGCCAGGATCTGCAGGCAGTCGCCGACGGTGTGCTCCCCTCGGACGAACACGACCGGACTCGTCATCACCTCGCTGATGCGCACGCCCTTCGGCTCCCGTCCCTGAAGCGTGACACGTCGCGCACAGTCACGCTCCGTGAGGATGCCCACGAGCCGGTCATCACTGAGGACCAGCAGCGCCTCGATCCGCTCGTCCACCATGGCGTGGACGGCGTCATGCACGGTCGCGTTGGGTGGGAGGGAACGCACGCTGCGTCCCTTGTTGTCCAGAAGCCTATCAATCGTGGTGAGCACGGGTCCTCCTTGGAGGCTCGAGCGCGACGCTCGAGCTGTTCGACGTGCGGGACGCGGGCGCTGGCGGCTGTCGTCCATGATACGGCCTCCGTGCGCACGCGAAGCTCGTGCGTCTCCAACGGTTGAGCAGGCTGGCGTCACCCGCGACGCGCCGCCTCGATCGCGGCCACGTCGATCTTCTGCATCTCCATCATCGCGTCGAACACGCGCTTGGCTTGCGCACCGCCCGCCGCGAAGCCGTCGATGAGCGCGCGGGGCGTGATCTGCCACGACAGCCCCCAGCGGTCCTTGCACCAGCCGCACTGGCTCTCCTGGCCGCCGTTGCCGACAATCGCGTTCCAGTACTTGTCGGTCTCCTCCTGATCGTCGGTCGCGATCTGGAACGAGAAGGCCTCGCTGTGCGTGAACTGCTTCCCGCCGTTGAGGCCGATGCAGGGAATGCCCACGACGGTGAACTCGACGGTGAGCACCTGGCCCTGCGTGCCGCCCGGGTAGTCACTCGGGGCTCGGTGCACCGCCGTCACCCGGCTGTCGGGAAACGTGGCGGCGTAGAACTCGGCCGCGTCCTGTGCGTCCGTGTCGAACCAGAGGCAGATCGTGTTCTTTGGCGTCATCGTCATGCTCCTTGTTAGTGAATCGCCGCCGGCGCCGCGGTCGCGCCGGCATTCTGTGTCCAGTGTCCAGTGTCCAGTGTCCAGTGTCCGGCGTCCGGCGGCCGGTGTGCTGCTCCTGTGTCCTGGTCGAACGGCCGCTGGTGAAATCGACACGGCTCTGGACGAGCCGGGCGCCAATGGCCCGGACGCGGACCACAGGGGGCGGGGGGCACCCCGTCGGTGCCACAGGTCGTCCGCCCCCGCGCGCTTGCGAGGGTACGACAGGCGTGATGTGATCGCACGCTGTGACGGCGCCCGAGTCCGCATCCGTGCCCGAGGCGGTCAACGCCGTCTACGTGGCGGAGTCGCGCCGCGTGCTGGCCACCCTGATCCGCCTGCTCGGCGACTTCGACGTGGCCGAAGAGGCCCTGCACGACGCGTTCCGGGCGGCGCTCGAAACGTGGCCCCGTGAGGGCATCCCGGGCAATCCGCGGGCCTGGCTCGTGTCGGCCGGTCGCTTCAAGGCTATCGACGGGCTGCGTCGACGCGCGCGCTTCGACCAGCTGGACGAGACCGCCGCGGCCGCCACGCTGGGTGTCGAGGACGAGGCGGCGTGGGCCGACCCGGACGCGGTCGGCGACGATCGCCTGCGGCTCATCTTCACCTGCTGTCATCCGGCGCTGGCGCCCGACGCCCGCGTGGCGCTGACGCTGCGCGAGGTGTGCGGCCTGACGACCGAGGAGGTGGCGCAGGCGTTTCTCATGCCGGCGCCGACGCTGGCCCAGCGCATCGTCCGGGCCAAGGCCAAGATCCGCGCGGCCCGGATTCCCTACGAGGTGCCGGAACGCGCCGACCTGCCCGGGCGGCTCGACGCGGTGCTGCGCTGCGTCTACCTGGTGTTCAACGAGGGCTACGACGCGTCGTCCGGCGATGCGCTGACGCGCCACGACCTGTCGACCGAGGCCATCCGCCTCGGGCGGCTCCTGGCGGAGCTGCTGCCCGAGCCCGAGGTGCAGGGCCTGCTGGCGCTGATGCTGCTGCAGGACTCGCGGCGCGCCGCGCGCACGTCGGCCAGCGGCGACCTGGTGCTGCTGGACCAGCAGGACCGGTTGCTCTGGGACCGGGCGCAAATCGCCGAGGGCGTGCGGCTCGTGGAAGCGGCGCTGGCGTCGCGTCGGCCAGGGCCGTATACCATCCAGGCCGCGGTGGCTGCGCTGCACGCGCAGGCCCCGAGTGCCGAGGACACCGACTGGACGGAGATCGTCGGCCTGTACGACGTGCTGCTCCGGCTGGAACCCTCGCCCGTGGTGGAGTTGAACCGTGCTGTGGCGGTGGCCATGCGGGACGGGCCTGCGGCCGGACTCGCCCTCATCGACGCCATCCTCGAT
>JABFRY010000192.1 GCA_013140955.1 Acidobacteriota bacterium | reverse complement strand
ATCGGGCCGTGCCTCGGCCTCCGGGGGCACCGGGGTGGCGGATGCCGCCCCTGCCGGCGCCACGGGCGGCGCCAGCTGGGGCGCCGATGCCGGACGGCCACCTCGCAGACTCTCGTTCGTGTAGACCTTGCCCGATGCCTCGACGGTCTGGCGACGGGCGGCTTCCCGCCTGGCAACATCGGCCAGGGGCGCCTGCGCCTCTGCCAGCGCCGGGCCTGCCAGCCCGAGGACGACTCCCGCCGCGATGATCCAACGCGTTCGTGATTCCATGGTGACTCCCGTTCGAGAGACCGGGCACCGGGGGGTGTCCCCGCGCCGGTGGCGGCCTGCTGCGACCTGTCCGTACCTTCGGTCGGAATGCGTCCGGACTTGAGACCGGCACCCAACGTCTCAGCCACTCGGGTACCAGACCAGAAGGCGAGGCACGGGGCCCGGACGCTGCCGGATGGCTGCCTGCACGGCATGTCGCAGGCCGCTCGACCCGTGGGCCTGCGCGAGGACCTCGAGCACGCCATGCCCGGGATGGCCCGGCATGGCAGCATCCTGCAGCGGCACGCCGTCGTCCTCTGCCCCGTCGTCGCCGACCCAGACCGTCACGTAGAGCGCTGGGGCCGCGAACGTGACGGCATCGCCGGCTGGCAGGAACGCCGTCAGCGGGCCGTACGCATAGAGGCGCCAACGGGGATTGTTGCTGCCGAACGGCCGTGTCTCGGTGACGGCATCGAGCTGTGGATCGGTACAGCCCTGGGGGCGGCCGCAGGACACCAGCGCGGTCGCCGTCTCGAGATCGAGTATTCGCCCCCCTCCGATCCGCCTCGGCCCTGACGGAGGACCATCGGTGAACCGCGAGCGGACCGCGCCCGACAGGGCGAGGTTCCAGTCGGGCAGCGCGGCCAGGTCCGTCAGCACGCGCTCGAGGCCGGCCTCGGCGGCGTACCGGGCCTGCGCGGCATCCCGGTGGTGCGCCGCCAGGAGGATTTCGTCGAGCACGATGGCCACCAGTGCCGCCGAGAGGCCCATGAGGAGGCTCATCGACAGCAGCACGGTGACAAGGGCGGCGCCGGCCGCACTCGCCACGCCGTCCGTCCCCCGGCCTGGAGGACCACAAGGCCACGACGCGCGGTCTGATGCGCGCAGCGCGCGCAGGGCCATCCCCTCGACGGGCGGACCGCTCATCGCGAGAGGTTCAGGTTCGGCGGCGACACCTGGAACCTGATCTCCTGGTCGGGGACCCAGCGCGCGGTGGACGTGGCCGTCCCCGCGTGGAGGAACACGGGGCCGGCCGGCCCCCGGAACATGGACGGGCCCGCCTGCGTCCGCAGCACCACGCTCACGCTGCGAATGCGGAGCAGGTCCGCGTCGAACCGGTGAGGGTGGACCGCATCAGGACACCACGGTCCATCCGTCATCATCGCGGGCGGCAGCGGCACCAGGCTCGCCTCGCCCCCGAGAGCCGGCAACCTCGACGCGTGGCGGCCGTCGCGGACCTCGAAGACACAATTCTCGCCCGCTGGCCATCCGTCGTCCGGATCATCGGAGCCGAGCACCGGGGGCGACGGACCGTAGGTGGCTTCCGGACGCAGACGGTCGGGCAGGAGCCGTGGCGGTGTGGCCTCCGCGAGGTACGCGAACCCGAGTGCCACGACGTCGTCCACGACAGGCAGGTCGATCCCTCCGCCATCGTCCCGCACCAGGCGCGAGCGACCCGTGACAGGGTCGGCGCCCAGGGTGTAGGTCCGGGTGACGACCGCGGCGAGGGCCGCGCCGGCTGCGTAGCGTCCGATGAGACCCGCGGGCCGGTCGAGCGAGAGCCGGCCGGCCGCGGCCTCGGCGACGGTGAACGTATCCCAGGCACCGGCGGCGCCGAACACGGCGGCGCGAAGGCCGGGAGCGAACCCGCAGGTCGCGTCGGCACACCAGGGCGGGAGATCGAAGGTCACCGCTGGTGCACCGTCCGCGGCGCGCTCACGGACGGTGGTCTGGAGGGCTCCCGCGCGCACGTAGACGACCGTGATCGTGTCGTGCCGATGGAAGATGCCGCGCGCGGGGTCGCCACCCTGCGCCGCAAAGCGGTAGGGCATGATCGGCGCGATGGCCTGGAGCAGCGGGCCAGCGGAGGGACCGAGCGCTGGTCCGGCGCCGGCCCGCGCCAGGTCGTCGGCCAGGGCCGACGTGGCAGCGCGAAGCCGCTGCTGGATATCGGCCTGTTCGGGCTGCGTGCCGAACAGCCCGCGGGTGGGATCCACCAGCGCGACGACGGCTCCGGCCACCATGGCCGTGAGGACGGCCGCGAGGAGCAGTTCCACCAGGCCGAATCCGTGGACGTCCTGCAGGCGTCGGGTCATGACGCCTTCCGCGCACGGAGCGCCACCAGGTGCACGATGCCCGGTCCGGCCTGGGGTGCCCTGGCCACGCGCGCCAGCCGGCTGGGCAGCACCACCACGTGGACGACCAGCGTGCCCGACGGGTCGTCCGGCAACGGCATCACCTGCCAGCGGCGTGTATAGCGTGCCTGGCCGGGCGGCTGGGCACCTCCGCCCACCTGCCGGCCGAAGCCGTCGAGATGATCCACGTAGCCCGGGACGTTTGCCGCGAGCGTCCCGGCGGCCGGCTGGAGACCGGCGCCGGCCGGCCCTGGGGGCCACAGACCCGTGTCGGTGTCCGTGTCGGTGACGGGCCGGCCCGCCGAATCGTAGGTGAACGCCAGCGCCCGCAGTTCCTCGACCTTCCTCGATGCGAGCAGTGTCGCAAACGTCGTGTCGCGCGCGAGCGCGGTGACGCCCGCGGCTGCGGTGAAGAGCCCCACCAGCGAGACCAGCGCGACCGACAGCACCGCGATCGCCACCAGCACTTCGATCAGCGAGAATCCACGGGGGGACGACGAGGACCGCATGGCGTACCGCGGAGCAACGCGGTTGCCACAGCCAGGGTCGCCGCGTGCCGGCGGGGTACACCGCGAAATGGCGCGGTGCAGCCGGGTGCAGGCGGACGGAACCGGGCGCGCCGTGCGAGGCGCCAGCCTATGCGGGCGCAGGAACTGCGCGCGCGGCGGCGGCGCCAGCGTCAGGTTTCCGCGACCGGAAACGAGAGATTGACCGCCGCGCCTCCGGCGTCCGCCGCACCGATGTCGACGCGGCCGTGGTGGGCCAGCATGATCTTCTGGACGATCGCGAGCCCAAGGCCTGAGCCTCCGGACCGGGTCGTCACGAACGGACGCAGGACCGCCGCACGGTCCCCCGCGGGAATGCCAGGGCCGTTGTCGGCCACCTGCACACGGCAGGTGCGGCCGCCGTCCCGCACGGTACCGTCGATGACGATGCCAGGCGTGGTCCCGGCCACACGGCAGGCCTCGGCAGCATTGCGCAGGAGATTGTGGAACACCTGCCGCAGGAGGACTTCGTCCCCCTGCACCGGCGGATACGTGCCCCGTACCTCGATCGTGGTCCCGTCGGGCAGCTCGGGACGCACGTCGTCGCCCGCCCGGCGGACGAGCGTCTCGAGCGACACGGGCACGAGCGTCGCCTGCTCGGGCTTGGCGTACTGCAGGAAGGTCGTGACGACGCGGCCCAGGGCCTCGGTCTCCTGCCGGATTCCCTCGATGCAGGACGCGTACTGAGGCGGCAGTTCGGCCAGCGGGACGAGGCGGCTGTAGCCGTGAATCGTGGCCAGCCCGTTCCGGAACTCGTGGGCAATGCCCGCGGTCAGCTCACCCAGCCTCGCCAGCGTATCCGCGAGGCGCAGTTGCTCCTCGAGCCGCACGACGGCCGTCTGGTCGCTGAACAGGCAGATGGCGCCTCCGGGCCCAGGCTCCTCGACGAAGGGCGACACACTGACGTCGAGCTGGCGGATGCCGTCGGCGCCGGCCACGGCCAGCGCGCGGCGGACGACCGACTGCCCCGTGCGCAGACACTCGGCCACGAGCGGGCTGAGTGCCGACTCGCCGAGCACGGCGCGATACGAGGTGCCCGGCGCAGGAGGGACGAGGCCCAGCAGTTGCCTGGCCACGGGGTTGACGATGACGGCCGCGCCCGATCGGTCCACCACGATGAGGCCGGACGCGAGATGCTCCACGATCTGTCCGCTCAGCTGCTCAGACGCCACGGCGCGGGCGCTCATTGCCTGCTCCTGGGCCTTGAGGGCGCCCACGGCATCCTGCAGGGCGACCGAGAGCAGGGCGCCTTCCCCGCGCCGCGCCGCATGGCCCTTGGCCTCACGGGCCGCGGCCTGGAACCGGGCCACGGCAAGGCCGAGCACGCCCAGCAGCCCGCCGACCACCAGGGTGAGACCGAGCAGCACGTACGCCGGCTCGCCCACGCTACCTCGAGACCCACTCCACGTACGAGTTGAGGGCCGACTCGTAGGAGTGCGTCATCGGCTCGCCGACGAAGAGCGCCGCCAGCGCGGCCACCGCAATGAAAGTGCCGAACGGGATGCGCGTGGCCATGGCGCGGCGCGTCAGCAGGAGGCCGCCGCCCCCCACGAGGATGCCGAGCACGCAGGCCAGCAGCAGGCAGATCCACACGAGCGGCCACCCGAGGAATGCGCCGACCATCGCCAGCATCTTCACGTCGCCCATGCCCATCCCTTCACGCCCACGCAGCCGGAGGTAGCCCTCCGCGACAAGCAGCGGGAAGATGCCGCCGATGAGCAGCCCGAGCAGCGAACTCGACCAGCCCGGTTCCAGCAGGAAGCTCAGGCCGAAACCCACGAGCGTCCCTGGCACTGTGATGATGTTGGGCAGGATCTGGTGCCGGAGATCGATCATGAAGAGGACGATGAGCGCGCAGGCGAAGAGCAGCCTGACGGCCAGCAGCGGCGTGGGACCGTAGACGAGGAACGCGCCTGCGAACACCGCACCCGTCACCGCCTCGACCAGCGGGTAGCTGGCCGGAATGACTGTGCGACACGTGCGGCACCTGCCGCGCAGCACGAGCCAGCTCACGACCGGCACGTTCTCGAACCAGCGCAGGGGACGATCGCACGAGGGGCAGTGCGAGGCCGGGAACGCGACGGACTCCCCCCTCGGGATGCGGTAGATGCAGACGTTCAGGAAGCTCCCGATGATGAGCCCCGCCGCCAGCACGAAGACGAACAGCACGATATCGGTCATGGCCGCGTCCCCGCGTCGGTGGGAAGAGGGTTGAGCGTCGAACGCTCGTCGAGCGACACCGTGCCCCAGTACGGATTGAGCCGGTACGGGAAACCGTCGGGGTCGAGCGGCATGCCGCGCAGCGCTCCGGACTGGACGAGCGCCTCCCACGAGGCCGGCGGGTCGCCGCGCCGGGCTTCGTATTCGCGGGTCAGGGTCTCGAGGGCCGCGATCTGATCCAGCGCGTCGAGCTGCCGGAGGCGGAACTCGCCCTGCGACACCAGCCAGTCGGCATCGGCCTCCGCCACGACCTGCTGCCAGAGCAGGCGCGCGCTCTCACGGCTCCCTCCCTGGGCCAGCGTCACCGCGGCGAGCGGGGCGAGCCAGTTGGGTGCGTCGGGCATGTCGGCGGCGCGCTGGAACCAGCGTGCCGCGCTGTCGAAGTCGTGCCGCCACCAGTAGTGCACGAAGCCGATGTCCTGGGCGAACTCCCACTTGCCCGGCTGCGCCACGAGTCCCTTCTCGAGCAGGGCAATCGCCTGATCGGGCCGACCCGCGCCCGCCGGCGGATCCTCGGCCAGGAAGATGGCGCCGAAGCGGTAGGCGACGTTGAAGCGGGGGTCCAGCGAGGTCGTCAGGTCGAGCAGCGGCTGCAGGAGGTCGTACGGCTTGCGCGCCTCGTCCGACAGCTTGGTGCGCCCGTAGTGCTGGAGCGTGCGGATCCAGTAGACGTCGGCGGCGAGCGACCGGTACGAGAGCGCCGCCCGTGTGGCGACACCGGGCGACCGGAGGTACAGGATGTTGCCCGTGACGCCATCGGGCAAGCCGGGTCGCCCGACGCGATCGAGCCCGGCCTGCAGCCCGGTGGCCGCGACAGCGAGGCACACGATCAGGAGCGCGGTCGTCCGTCCCATGCCATGCTCACTTGAAGTCGCGCCTCGCGAACACCGCGACCGCCGCGGCGAGGACGAAGGCCAGGTACACCGCGCCGTACACGGTGGTGAGCGCCACGTAGCCCGCGCCAACCGGGACGCCGTGGACGACCTCCGCCTTCACGTCGAAGGCACTGAAGTTGGGCAGGATGTAGTACAGCCCCCGGGCCAGCCCTGCCGCCACCGGGGCGTCCACCACGGTCCCGAGGTCGCGGAGGTCCGTGCTGAGGCTGCCGATGACCCAGAGCGCCACCGTCATCAGGACGGACAGGAACGGGCTCGAAAACGTCGAGAAGAAGAGCGCGATGGCCGTGACGAGCAGCAGTTCCACCGTGATGAGGAGCACGGCCTTCAGCATGGCCGGGTCTGTGGCAGGCGCGGCCCACGACGCGCGGACCTCCGGGGTCTCCCGCCAGGCGAGCCACCCGAGCACGAGGTAGAAGGCGACGCTCATGACGGCGACGTTGACGACGAGCGTGAGCCCGAGGCCACAGAACTTCCCGAGGATGAACTCGTGCCGGCGCACCGGTTTCGAGAGGAGGCTGTAGATGCTCCGCTTCTCCACCTCCTTCCAGACGAGGCCCACACCGATGAACACGGCGATGAGCAGGCCGAACGTGCCGATGGCCGCGAGGCCGAGGTCCTTGATGATCTTGACGTCCTGACCGGCCGTCAGCTGGCCGAGCAGGAACGACACGGCAATGAGCAGCACCGCGAACGCCACCAGGTTGTACAGCACGCGGTCGCGCACCGACTCCCGGAACACGCTCCCGGCGACCTGGAGCACGATGGAGGGGTTCACTGGTCGAGCCCCCGCGTGGCCGGATGCTCCGCCACCTGTCGGACGAAGTACTCCTCGAGCGTCTCGCGCAGGGGGTTCAGCGACACGAGCTGCGCGCCGTGGGCGGTGAGATCGGCGAGGACCCGCTCCGGCGAGCTGTCGCGCGGCAGGTCGAGCGCGAATCGTCCCTGCCCGAGGGGCGTGACGCCCGCGATCACGCCGACCCGCCGCGCGTGCTCGAGCGCCTCGTCCCGGAGATCGCTCACCACCAGTTCCCATCCGCGGACGCTGAAGGCCAGCAGCTCGCTGAGCTGTCCCTCGGCGGCCAGGCGCCCTCCCGAGAGGATGGCCACGCGACTGCACAGCGCCTCGGCATCCGACAGGACGTGGGAACTGAAGAACACCGTGCAGCCCCGGTCACGCAGCCTGAGGATCAGCTGTCGGATGTCACGCCGCCCAATGGGATCGAGACCCGACATCGGCTCGTCGAAGAACACCACGTCCGGGTCGTTCACGAGCGCCTGTGCAATGCCGACGCGCTGGAGCATGCCCTTCGAGAACTTGCGGAGCTGCAGCCGGCGCTCGGCGCCGATCCCCACCTCGTCGAGCAGGCGGGAGGCCCGCGCCCGGCGCTCGGCGGGGGCATGGCCGAAGAGTCCCGCGAAGTACTGCAGCAGCTCCTCGGCGGTGAGGTAGTCGTAGAAGTAGGGGTGTTCGGGCAGGTATCCGATGCGGCGTCGCACGTCGACGTCGCCCACGGGCCGGCCGAGGATCTCGGCGCGGCCCGCCGTCGGGAAGATCAGCTGCATCAGCAGCTTCAGCGTCGTGGTCTTGCCCGCGCCGTTCGGTCCCAGGAAGCCGAACACCTCCCCCTGCTCGACCTCGAGGGTCAGCCCATCGAGCGCGAGGTAGGGTCGGGGCTTCCAGAACCCGACCGTGTAGTGCTTGGTGAGACCGTCGATCCTAATCGCTGCTGGCATCGCCCTGCGGAGCTGCGCCGGACGTTCGCTGCAGCTCGTAGGCGATGAGGGCATCGAGGTACGAAGGTCGCAGTCCACCCTTGATCCTGATCCCATTGATGAAGAAGGTGGGGGTGCTGTCAATCGCCAGCTGCATGCCGAGCGCGGCATCCTCGCGGACGCCCGTGAGCGCGTCCGCGTACCGGGCATCGAAATCGGTGACCTGCGCCACTTCCTGGAGCCCCTGCTTGACCAGGTCCGGCGTCAGGCTGGCCTGATTGTCGAACAACCACTCCTCGAAGGCCTCCCCGCGGTTGACCTCACGGGCCATGCGCACGCCCGCCGCGGCCTCGCAGGCCGATGCGTGGATGCTGCCCACGTTGCACTCGGCGTCGAGCGGGAAGTCCTTCATCACGAGCAGCACCTCGCCCGGGTGGGTCTGTGCGTACTTCTCGAAGATGCCCTTGTACTCGACGTAGGTCTGCTTGCACGCCGGACACTGGTAGTCGTTGAACTTCACCACCACGACCTTGGCGTCGCCCGCTGGTACCTGTATCGGCACTCGCGGCTGCGCCTCCACCCAGGCCTGGAACTGCGTGAGCTGGTCGCCTTCGAGCACCTCGGTCGGGGCGGCCGCCACCGTCGCGGCAGCGCCTCCGGCCGTCGCCTGGGGTGCCTGCCGTGGGAAGAATGCCACCAGGGATGCGGACCCCACCAGCCAGATCAGGGCGAGCGCCACGGCCACCGAGCTTCCCCGGAGCTGTCGCAGGTCCCGGCCCAGCCGGGCCGGCAGGCTCGACAGGGGGACGGACTCGGCCGAACCCGACAGGAGGAAGATGCCCGCCACGGCGATGTAGACGGTCACACAGAGGATGCAGGTGCGATTGAGCACCAGGAAGGAGGCGTAGGCGAAATAGAGCACCACCGCCACGCCAATCGTGGACAGCGCGAACAGGTAGCCCGTCGAGGCCATGCCGGCCTCCGACTTGGGCTCCCGCCATCCGACGAGGCCGAGCAGCAGGGCGAGCGCGGACCAGATGGCCCCGCCGGCGGCCACGGGCACGCCGAACACCGAGCCGTAGGCGCTCTGGTAGACCGCCTCGCAGCTCACCGTCTCGCTGATGTCGCAGAAGCTCGAGTAGGACGGATCCGCCAGGAGCTGGTAGTGCACGTAGAGCGAGGCAATGGAGGCGCCCAGGGCGATTGCCGCCAGGGCCACCACGATGCTGCGGGAGAAGCGTGTCATATCGGCTGGACCTCGGGCCGCATCGTAACAAGACTCCCCCCGGAAACACAAAGAGGTGCCCCGGGGGCACCTCTTCGTGTGGCAACGCCGCGCGAGCCGACTACTGGAGAATCTGCGTCGCGACGGGGATCGGGTTGGCGATGGCGGCGCCCGCGGGATCCTGGTAGATGGTGCCGCGGTTGTCGCTCGCGAACCCACGCTGCCCGGTCGACCCGACGGTCACCGGCACGGCCGTGACGTGATAGCCCGCCATGGCGTTGGCCGCCGCGCCGTTGCAGGTCGCCGCCGCCGCCATCACCTGCGCCGCACCGGCCAGAGCCGCCACGGTCACCGTGTAGCCGCTCTTGACACCGCCCGCCAGGTCGGGGCCGATGAAGGCCACGCCGCCGGCCGGGGCCAGCGAGAGGTCGGCAATCGTCTGCGCGTAGCCGCCGCCGCCGCAGCTGGCCGCGTAGGTCGCCTGGGCGCTGTTGAC
>JABFRY010000098.1 GCA_013140955.1 Acidobacteriota bacterium | reverse complement strand
GGGCACGCAGACAGGACGGGTGGCGGCCGGGGCGATCGAGCCGGCATGGGCCAGCCGCGACTGGAAGAGCGCCGTCTGGGAGGCGAGCCCGAGCAGCTTCACGCCCAGACGCAGCGCGACGAGTGCCTGGCCGACCAGCAGCGCCGTCCACGCCGACCCGCCGTCCGGGACGCCGGGCGTGGCGACTGCCCAGACCACCAGGACCAGGAGCCACAGTCCTCCGTTCACGGCCGCCAGGCGCAGGGCCGCCGCGGGGTGCCGGGCGAGGAACCTGAACGCCGCACCGATCGCGCCCACCGCGCTGCGCCGTCCCTCCACCACGAGCCGGATGCGCGCGTAGTCGAGCAGCAGGGTGACGAGTCCGAGCGGCACGACGACCAGCAGGCTTCGTCCCGTCCAGACGAGCAGGGCCACACGTTCGTCGGTCACCGTGTCGGTCACGGGCGTGACCCACTGCGCCAGCCAGGCGTGCCCGGCCACCAGCAGCACCCACCAGGCCAGGGCACCCACGAGCGCAATCCGGAGCAGGCCCCCCGCGTGGGCCGCGGCTGCTGCACCGGCACCCGCCACACCGGTGGGCCGTCCGCGCGCGTACCGGTCGATCAGGGCGCCGCTCAGCGCGGTCCAGACACCCAGGTAGGTGACGACCAGCAGCAGGAGCGGGAGCGGCAGGGCGTCGCCCTCCAGCAGGGCGCTCAGGTT
Source organism: Acidobacteriota bacterium (assembly GCA_013140955.1). GTDB lineage: Bacteria > Acidobacteriota > Vicinamibacteria > Vicinamibacterales > UBA2999 > JABFRY01. Next base: position 2,296 of record JABFRY010000098.1, on the reverse strand, counting down.
GCCCAGCGTACCGGCGATCCCGAGGATGGCCGGCGTGAACGAGGCGTCGAGCCCTGTGGCACGTGCGGCGAACGTCTGCCACCAGTCGTGCGCCGTGCCGTCGGCCAGCGCGTTCGCCGCCAGGCTCTGGCCGAGATCACGCGCAATCGACAGACGCAGGAGGAGTGCGGCCGGTACGGCGAGTGCGAGGGTCAGGGCATGCGCGCCGGCCAGCGCGACAGGGGCCGTCGCCACCCGTCGCAGGGCGTCGAGCCAGACGGTCGTCACCGGCGGTGCGGGCGCGGAGGGCGTGGTCATGCCAGCAGCCCGTAGGTCAGCAACAGGTCCTGCAGCCAGACCAGCCAGCGGAGGCTCCACGCCGTGGCGGCTTCGGGTGCCCGAGGGGCCACCGTCATCGTGTTGTTGGTCCGGTTCACGTCGAGCAGCAGCACGTGCCGGGGATCCACGGCGACCGACGCGGCACGTGCGTCCCTCACGTATTCGTAGGCGGTCCACGGCTCGGCCCCCGTCCACTGCTCGGTGGCGCTGTCGCCGTCGTCGAAGGTGGTCACCACCTCCACGGGAAAGACGCCCTCTCCGAACCGGCGGACGACCACCACGGTGCGGTACGGTCCCGCGGGGCGCGCCGCGGCCTCGCTGGCGCGTGCGGCGGCGACATCCACGGGGCTGGATGCGAACGTCTGCACGCCGTAGTCGAAGATGCGCGCACTCCGGTACACCTGGTCGAAGAACCAGGACAGATCGCGACCGGCGACCTCGGTCGCCACGGCGAAGAAGTCTTCGGGGTAGGGGTGCCTGAAGCGCCAGCGCTCGGCGTAGGTGCGGAGCGTCTGCCGCACCACATCCCAGCCGACATAGCGTTCGAGGGTGTGGAGCCACAGCGCGGTCTTGTTGTACGACACGATGCCGGCGGTCGTGGGCCATGCGCGGAACGTCGGGGCCGCCGGCACGTCGCGGTCGGGGGCGAGCCGATAGCCGGGCAGGCGATTGCCGTCGGTCTCGCGCCGGAGCGTCACCGCACGGATCGGGATGGGCACGAAGCCGCCGAAGAGGCGCACGACCGGATGGGCGGGCGGGAAGGCCTCCTCCAGGATGCGGGCCGTGGTGTAGGTGGCCAGCCCCTCGTCCATCCAGGCGTGCTCCACCTCGTTGCTGGCCACGACACCCTGCCACAGCTGGTGCATCGCCTCGTGCACCGTCACGTCCTCGAGTTCCCCGGACGCCTCGGGCTGCCACCACCGCGTGCCGGCGGTGATGAGCATCGGATACTCCATACCTCCCGTCCGGCTGCCGAACGCGGGATCGACGATCGTGATCCGGTCGTAGGCATAGGGCAGGAACCACTCGCCCTGAGACCGCAGGGCTGCGGCCATCGCGGCGAAGTAGCGCGCCGCCTGCCCGCCGTGATCGGGTTGCAGCAGCAGCCGCATCTCCACCGGCGGCAGGCCCGGCGACGAGAAGGTCTCCCGCCGCTCCACGAAGTCGGGGCTCGCCGCCCAGGCGAAGTCGTGGAGGTCTTCGCCGCGATAGTGGTGCGTGGTCGTTCCGTCCGGGCCCGGCGTGCGGGTGATCTCTGCCCCGGAGGCACCGACCACGAAGGTGGACGGCACGGTGAGGCGCACGTCGTAGACGCCGAAGTCGGCGTAGAACTCCGTCGCGGCATGGAACTGGTGAGCCGCCCAGCCCCGGTCCTCGAGCACTCCGACCTTGGGAAACCAGTGCGCGATGAAGTAGTAGGTGCCGCGGTAGCCCGTGCGGGCGACCGTGGGCGGCACCTGCGACGCCCAGGCCACGTCGATCTCCAGCGTCTCGCCGGGGGCGAGCGGCTCGGGCAGGTCGACGCCGAGCAGCGTGCGGTCGAGGACGTTGCCGTCGTCGGGGGCCAGGAATCGCGCGCCGGGCAACACGTCGTGCCACGCCCCGCCTGCCTCGTCGGCCCGCCGGACGCGTAGCGACTCGAGGTCGATGGCCCCGCGCGTGTCGTCGTCGCGTTCGACCGGGGCGCCGGCCAGCGCACGCTCCCGCATCCAGCTCGAGTTCCCGTCGCGCCAGGCGTTCCAGTACAGGTGGAGGCGGAGGTCGGCCGTGGTGTTGCCCGAGATGTTGCGCCAGCGGATGCGGCCCCGCCCCGTCACGCGCCGTCGGGCCACATCGAGCGTGGCGTCGAGGGTGTAGTTCGCGTTGCGCGGGGAGCGCGCGCCGGCGATCGGCTGGTCGAAGGTCTGCGCCACAGGCGACGGGGCGCCCTGGCCCCGCACGCCCGCACCCGGCGCGCTCAAGAGGCCGAGCGCCAGGA
>JABFRY010000146.1 GCA_013140955.1 Acidobacteriota bacterium | reverse complement strand
CGCGGCAGGGTGGCAGCCGCGGGGCCGCAGCCAGGAGAGGCGGGCGCGCCCGACCCGGCGCACGAGCACATCGTGCGGATCCGGCAGGAACTCTCGCGCCTGTCCACCGACATCCACCAGCTCTCACGACGCCTGCATCCGGCCACGCTCGACGACCTGGGGCTGGTGGCCGCCATCGAGTCGGAAGGCCGTGCGTTCTTCGAACGCGGCGGACCGCCGGTGGCCCTGTCCACCAGCGGCGAGCTCGACGACCTCGACCGCGACGTGCAGCTCACGCTCTACCGCATCGTGCAGGAGGGGCTGCACAACGTGCAGAAACACGCCGAGGCCCACGAGGTGCGTGTCGTCCTCACGCGTACCGCGGACCGGGTGCGCCTGATCATCGAGGACGATGGCCGCGGGTTCGATCGCACGCGCGCGAGCTGGCGACCAGGTCTTGGCCTCGCCAGCATGGAGGAGCGCGCACGCCTGGCGAACGGCACCTGCACCGTCACATCCACACCCGGACAGGGCACCCGCATCGAGGTGCTCGTGCCCGTGATGGCCACGCCGGCCGCGCCGAGTGCGCCGGGTGCCGACCCGCTCGAGCACCCGTGATGCCCCGACCCACGATTCTCCTCGCCGACGATCACCAGATCGTGCTCGAAGGCCTGCGGACGCTGCTCTCGCGCGAGTTCACGCTGGCCGGCGTGGTGACCAACGGCGCCGAGCTGGTACGTGAGGCCAGGCGGCTGCGGCCGGACGTCGTCATCGCAGACATCTCGATGCCGCTCCTCAACGGCATCGATGCCGTCCGTCAGCTGCGCGACGCGGGCGTGGAGTCGAAGGTGGTGTTCCTCACCATGCACGCCGACCTCACCTACGTGACGCGGGCGCTGCAGGCCGGCGCGTCGGGCTACGTGCTGAAGCATTCGGCCCCGGACGAACTCGTGACGGCCATCCAGGAAGCGCTCCGCGGCCAGGTGTTCATCTCGCCCGCCCTGCGCACCGACGCGCTCGACGAGCAGCTGAACCCGGCACGACGGACGGTGCGCGAGGGCCTCGAACTCACACCCCGGCAGCGCGAGGTGCTGCAGCTGCTGGCCGAGGGCAAGTCGGCCAAGGAGATTGCGGCCATCCTCGGCATCTCGTCCAGGACGGTCGAAACCCACAAGTACAAGATGATGGACGATCTCGGCCTCCGCACCAGCGCCCAGCTCGTGCAGTATGCGGTGAAGCACGGCCTCGCCGTCCCCTGAGCGCCTCACCGCTGAGCCTCCGCCGAGGACCCGGACTAGGGAATTTTGCGGATACCGGCCCCTCGTACCCGGGCGCTACTGTGTCTCCAGACACAAGGTGACACGCACACGAGGAGGCGCCATGACCACCATGACCCGAGGAACCCTGACCGCCCTGGCCGTAACGACCCTGCTGTTCGGCAGCGCGGGACTGACGACGGCCACGGCAGCGCCGCAGGCACAGGCGCAGGCCGGACCGACGGCCAGCGACACCCTCGCCCGACGCAGTGCCGAGGCCACCACACCTGCCGAGCACGCCAGCGTGGCGCGGGACTATCGGCTGCGTGCCGAGGCCTTCGAGGAGCAGGCGCAGGAGCACGAGGCCGACGCCGTGCGCCTGGCGGAGCGACGCCGCTTTCCGGTGGAGCTGAAGATGCCGGCGGTGTTGCGTCGCGATGGTGAGCGCGAGCGGCGGCTGGCGATGCAGGCACGGCGCGCCGCGCGTGAGGCCTACGAGCGCGCGGACCACCACATCCGGCTCGCCGTCGAAGAGCAGCTCGCGCAGTAGGACCAGCGGGACGACCGGGCGTGCCCGGGGGACCACCACGGTCTCCCGGGCGCTCGGCCGGCTACTTCTCGAGGACGAACGTGACCTTCAGGTTGACGCGGTACTCGACGATCTTGCCCTTCTGCACGATCACTTTCTGATCCTGCACCCAGGCCCCTTCCACGTTCTTCAGCGTCTTCACCGCGCGGGAGACGCCCTGCTCGACGGCATCGGCAAAGCTCTTCTTCGAACCGGCGATGATCTCGGTGACTCGTGCGACAGCCATGGGTGGGCTCCTTTCGAAACTGGTGGCGGGGAATGAGCGGCGCCCGTCGGCGTCGCGCGCGTGCAGTGGCATCCTATGTGACCGTGCCGCCACAGACAACGCCCAAGCGGTGACTGGCCGGGGCCGGTGGTCGGCGTGCGGGCAAGGAGCCGCTCGAGCTCCACTGCACGACACGCGGGCAGGTGCGATATCGTGATGGGCTGCGAGGCAGTCACCCGTCATGAGCGAAGACCCCATCGTTGCCTTCACCGACGGCGCGGCCAAGGGTAACCCTGGCCCCGGCGGCTGGGGCGCCATCGTCGTCACCCCCGACGGTCACGTCACCGAGCTGGGGGGGGGCGCCGCCCACACCACCAACAACCGCATGGAGTTGTGCGGCGCGATTGCCGCGCTCGAGCAGTCCGCGGCGCACGACGCGCCGCTCGCGGTGTACACGGACTCGAGCTACGTCATCAAGGGCATCACACAGTGGGTGTGGAGCTGGCGCCGACGCGGGTGGAAGACCGCCGCGGGCGAGGACGTGCTGAACCGCGACCTCTGGGAGGCGCTGTCCGCGCTCGTCGAGGCACGGGGCCGGGAGCGCATCGACTGGCGGTGGGTGAAGGGCCACGTGGGCACACCCGGCAACGAGCGCGCCGACCAGATTGCCGTGGCCTTCGCCCTGCAGCGCGACGCCGCGCTCTACACCGGCCCCGTCGGCAGCTACGCGCTGGCCATCCTCGACCTGCCCGAACGGGCCGGCCCGCCTGAACGGTCCGCCTCCGGCACCGCGCGGGCGCCCAAGGGAAAGCCCCACGCGTACCTGAGCGTCGTGGACGGTGTGCTGATGCGGCACGCCACGTGGGCCGAATGCGAGCGCCGCGTGAAGGGACGCGCGGGCGCGCGCTTCAAGAAGGCGATGAGTCCTGCCGACGAAGCCGCCATCCTCGCGGGCTGGGGCATCGGCGCGTCGCGCCCCTGACCGCGA
>JABFRY010000123.1 GCA_013140955.1 Acidobacteriota bacterium | reverse complement strand
ACGCTTCCGCACGTTCACCGTCGTGGACGGCGAGATCGTCGTGACCTACTCAGACGCGGACGTCCTCGCGCAGTTCGGGGCCGAGCCGGTGGCCGTCATCTCGGTCGTGCCCGCCAACGCCGCCGGGTCGCTCACGCAGAGCATCCCGGTGGCCGAGGCGCGCGTGCGCATCGGGGCCGTGGACTCGGCGAGCCTCGTTCCGCAGGAGGGCTCGACGATCGCGGACGGCGAAAGCCGATTGATCGTCGTGGGCATCAACAGCGTCCGCGACCTCTACGGCAATCGGCTCAGCGACGGCACCAGGCTCGCCGTGACCGCGAGCCAGTGGTACCGGCGGGCCGACGGGGGATTCCACAACGGATCCCGGGGCGGCACGATCAGTGGCGGTGCCGTCACGCCGAACGACGGGCGCTTCCGGACCGTGGAACTCGTCGGGGGTGTGGCACAGCTCACCTACGCGGCGACTGGTGCGCCGCTCGACGCCGGACAGACGGCCACCGCGGTACTCGCGGCCGTCGTGGCCAACGCGTCGAACAGCCGGGTGCTCGACCGTCCGTTCGCCGAAGGGACGGTGCAGCTGTCGGCAGTGTCGACCGTCATCGGGAACGTCTCCGCCCTGCCGTCGCAGCTCGCAGCCGCGTCGGCCGACCTTCGCTCGGTCGTCACGCTGAGCGGGCTCACCGACGGCGCCGGTCATCCGCTGCCGGATGGGACGCGCGTGGCGGTCACGGCCCAGGCCTGGTATCGGCTGGCCGACGGCGGTTTCCACAACGGCTCGTTCGGCGGCACGATTCTCGGCGGGGATCCGGTCCCGAACGACGGGCGGTTCCGCAGCTTCGTGGTGCAGGACGGCTCGGTCACGTTCACCTATTCGAACGCGGGCCTGGTGCTCGATCGCCTGGAGACGGCGACCACCGTGCTGGCGATCTTGCCGGCGCAGGCCAACGGCAACCGTATCGGCGAGCGACCGTTCGCCGAGGCGCACATCACCCAGGCGGGCCTCACGACCGTCGCGGTCGTGACCTCGCCCTCGTCCACGGTGGCCGACGGCGCCCGCCGGCCCGTGGCGGTGACCATCACCAACATCCGGGATGCGTTGGGGAACCTGGTTCCCGACGGCGTGCGCGTGGCGCTGACCGCCGAAGCGTGGTACCGGCGCGGGGACGGCGGCTTCCACAACGGGTCGGTCGGTGGCGTGTTCATCGACGGGGAGGCGACACCCAACGATGGCCGGTTCCGCACCTTCACGGTGCAGGGCGGGCGAATCGAGGCCACCTATTCGGCCGAGAGCGTGTCGCCGCTGGCCGTCACCGACCACCGCACGGCGGTGATTGCCGTCGTGGCCGCGTCGCAGGCGAACAACAACCGGGCGGTCACGGTGCCCTTCGCCGAGGGGGCACTGGCCGTCTCCAGCGTGGCAACCGGGGCCATCGCCGTCGCACCCGCGAGCCTGCTGGCCGACACGCAGGACCGGCGGTCGGTCGTCACGATCACCGGCCTCGTGGACAGCCAGGGACGCCCTGTGCCTGACGGTACGAAGGTGGCGCTGACGGCGGCCAACTGGTACCGCCTGGCCGACGGCGGCTTCGGCAACGGCTCGGCCGGTGGGGCCTTCATCGACGGTGCGCCGACGCCGAACGACGGCCGGTTCCGGACCTACACGGTGCAGAACGGGGCGGTGACGGCGGTCTACTCGTCGGCGGGCCTGTTCGTGCCCACGGGCGGCCTGAGCCCGGCTGTCATCTCCGTGCTCCCCGCCACGTCTGCCGGGAACATCGTCGGCAGCCGTCCGCTTGCCGCAACGACCGTGACCCTGGCGGGCATGGACACGGGCACGTTCGTCGCGCCGGCGACGGCGCCGCCGGGCTCGACGGTGCGGGTGACGCTCACCAACCTGCGCGACGCCACGGGGGCACTGCTGCCCGATGGTGCCGTGATCGCGGTGACCGCCGCCAACTGGTACAACCGCGACGGCTCGTTCGGCAACGGCTCGGCGGGCGGCACCATCACGTCCGGCACCGCGTCGGGCATCCACGGCGACTTCCGCAACCACGTGGTGAGCGGCGGCGAGGTGAGTCTCGACGTCGTCCTCCCCGCCACCGCGGATCGCACGACGGTCCTTTCGGCGGTGTCCACGGTCGGCGCCAGCAGCTGGCACGTGCCGTTCACGGTCTTCGCCATACGAACGACCGTGCCGTAGCGACAGGTCGTGCAGGGAGGTGGACCAGGGCCACAACGGCCCTGGTCCGTCGGTCGGAAGCCGGCACAGGCCGCAGACCGTGCGTGCAGGGAAGGAACCGAGGGAATCGATGACGACGCAACGGACGACGCGGGAGACGACCCACGAGAGGATCGAGATGACGCACGCGCACCTGCGAATGCGGTGGCAGCGACCGAGGCCGGGCCCGCCTGCGGTGGGAACGGGCGGCCCCCGCGTCATGCCGTGGCTGACGCCAGGGCTCGTGGTCGCGCTCGTCGTGGTCTCGCTCGCCGCGCCCGGTCGGGCGCAAGAGTACTTCCGGCTGGCCTCGGCACAGGTGGTGGCCTTCGCCGACCAGGCGTCCGTGCTGCGGCTGACGGCGAACGGGCCGGTGGCCTTCGAGCGGCTGCCCGCGGATGCCGGGCCGGTGGCCGAGGGGAGCGCCGAGGTGCGCGTACGGCTCTTCGGCGTCCTGCCGGGTGAACTGGCCCGCACCGACGATCTCTCGCCGTTTGCGGTCAGCGTCCTTTCCGTTGACGGCGGCGCGGAGGTGACGGTGCAGGCCCTCGGCCTCCAGCCCGGCGCCACGCTGGTGGTGAGCACGGGGCAGTCGATTCGCGAGCTGGAGTTTCGCGTCGTCGCTCCGTGACGCTGCTTCCCTCACGCTGCTCCCGTGACGCCGGTCCCTGACGGGGTCGTTGACGTCGGCCGCCGGGATCGGCGTCAGCGGTCCTCGTCCACCGACGGTGTCAGGACGCCGGTCAGGGCACGTCGCCGTGCGTATCCGGCCGGTCGCTCTCCGGCAGCGCGGTCGCGACC
>JABFRY010000033.1 GCA_013140955.1 Acidobacteriota bacterium | reverse complement strand
CACAGGCACCGCGTCACGGCCGACGGCGCTCGCCGTGGCGCTGTGCCTGTGCACGGCCCTGGCGGCCGGGGCCCTGGCCCAGGAGGCGCGTCCTCCACGGGAGGAGGACGTCAAGGGCGCCTTCGTCTTCAACTTTCTCCGGCTCGTGGATTGGCCGGCGGAAGATGGCCGCACGTCGGGCGCCTGGTCGCTCGTGGTGCTGGGTGACGGAACCACGGTGCCTGGGCTCCAGTCGCTGGCAGGAAAGATCGTCAAGGGGCACCCGCTCGAAGTGCAGGTGGTGTCCGACCCACGGACGATCCCCGCGGCGGATGCCCTGTTCATCACGGCCTCGGCGAGCGCCCACCTCGAGGACGTCGTGCGGTCTGTGGCCGGTGCCTCCACGCTCACGATCAGCGAGATGAACGGCGCGGACGTGCACGACACGGCGATCAACCTGCTGGTCGAGGACGGCCGGGTCGTCTTCAGCGTGAACCGGAGCGCGGCCAGGCGCGCGGGCCTGCATCTGAGCTCGCGGCTGCTGACGGCGGCGCGCTACGTGGACGGCACCCTGGGGAGGCGACCGTGATGGCGCATTTCCGCGAGTCGATCCAGGGCAAGGTCACGGCGGTGACGGTCCTCACGAGCGTGGTGTCGCTGGCGCTCCTGTCGGCGGCCATCGTGTCCTATCAGTTCGTCCGGGGCGCCGGGCAGCTCGAGGCGCGCCTGCACGGCCTCGCGGCCGTCGTGGGCTTCAACAGTGCGGCGGCGCTCGGCTTCGGCGACCCCGGCGAAGCCCGCATGCTCCTGCAGGCGCTCGAGCAGGACACGGCGGTGAGCGCCGGGGCCATCTACGACCGTCAGGGCCAGCTGTTTGCCAGCTTCGAGCGGAGCGGGCACGGCATCGACCTGCAGGACCCGGAGGCGGCGGCCACGCGGCGTCACGTCGTGGCCCGGCAGCCCATCGGGCTGGACGGCGAGCGGATGGGCACCATCGTGCTCTGGGGCGACATGTCCACGGTCTATGCCCAGTGGCAGGAATACGCGGGCATCGTCGGGGCCGTCCTGCTCGGGTCGATGGTGGTGGCCGTCGGGATCTCCCTGCTGCTGCAGCGGCGGATCTCGGGGCCGATCGTCCACCTGGCCCGGCAGGCAGAACGGGTGTCCGAGACACAGGACTATAGCGTGCGGGTCACGCCGGCGAGCCGCGACGAGCTGGGGACGCTTTTCGTGCGGTTCAACGAGATGCTCGAGCAGATCGAGCAGCGCGACGCGGCCCTGCTCCTGGCCAAGCAGGACCTCGAGGTTCGCGTGCAGGAGCGCACGGCGCAACTGGAGCAACGCATCGCGGAACACGAACGCGCCGAGGCCGAGCTGCTGATGGCGCGCGATGCCGCCGAGACCGCCAACCGGGCCAAGAGCACGTTCCTCGCCAACATGAGTCACGAACTGCGGACGCCGCTCAACGCCATCATCGGCTACAGCGAGCTGATGAGCGAGGAGGCCGAGGACCTCGGCACCGTGCGGCTGCGGCCGGATCTCGAGCGGATCAGGACGGCGGGCACGCACCTCCTGCAGCTGGTGAGCGACGTGCTGGACCTGTCGAAGATCGAGGCCGGGCGGCTCACGCTGCGACCGGAGCCCGTCTCGCTGCGCGCCGTGCTGGGCGATGTGGTGGCCACGACCCGCCCGCTGCTCGAGAAGAACGGCAACACGTTCCACGTCAAGGCGCCGGAGGACCTCGACACGGTTCAGGCCGATGCGATGCGCCTGCGGCAGGTCCTGCTGAACCTGCTCGGCAACGCGGCCAAGTTCACCAGCGCAGGCACCGTCACCCTCGAAGCCCGCCGGGCGACACGAGGCAGCGCGCACGTCTTGTGCATCGAGATCCGGGACACGGGCATCGGCATCTCCCCGGAACAGATGTCTCGCCTGTTCGGACAGTTTGCGCAGGCCGACGACTCGACGACGCGCCGGTTCGGCGGCACGGGCCTGGGCCTCGCCATCAGCCGGCAGCTGTGCCGGCTCATGGGCGGCGACGTGGAAGTCGAGAGCACGGCGGGCGTCGGATCGGTGTTTCGCGTGGTGTTGCCCGTCGAGGCCCCGCTGCCGGTGGCCAGCCAGACCGTCGCGTCCGCCGTCGAGGCGGGCACGGTGTCCCGGGGACTCTGAGAGGAACGATGACCGTGAGCGAACCAAACACCCTGCACGCGCCCCCAGCCGCACCGCCGCAGCCGGTCCCGCCCGACACGGGCAAGGGCCGGGTGCTGGTGGTGGACGACGACGAGACCAACCGCGATCTCCTCTCGAGGCGCCTGATCCGCGCGGGGTACACCGTGGAGTTGGCCGACAGCGGACCGGCTGCCCTGGCGCGCATCGCCGGCGGCGGACTGGACCTGGTGCTGCTCGACGTGCAGATGCCCGGCATGAGCGGCCTCGAGGCCCTCGCGGAGCTGCGGCTGACGCAGCCGTCGGCCCAGCTCGCGGTGATCATGGCCACGGCGAAGGCACAGAGTGAGGACGTCGTGGAGGCCCTCGACCTGGGCGCGGACGACTACGTGACCAAGCCGATCGACCTGCCGGTGCTGCTCGCGCGCATGCGGACGCAGCTGGCGCGCCTGTCGGCCGAGCGTCGGGTCCGCGACCGCGAGGAGCAGTTCGCCCTGGCCGTTCGCGGGGCCAACGACGGCCTGTGGGACTGGAAGGTCCGGAGCGGCGACGTGTACTTCTCTCCCCGCTGGAAGGAGATGCTCGGCTACGCCGACGAGGAGCTCGAGAACCGGATGGACGCCTGGTACGAGCGGATGCATCCCGATGATCGGCCGCGCGTCTGGCAGGAGCTGCACGCGCACCTGCGCGGCGACACGACCCACTTCGAGTCCGAGCACCGTCTCATGACCCGAAGCGGACACTACCTCTGGGTGCGCAGCCGGGCGGCCGCCGTGCGCAACGCGCTCGGCGAGCCCGAGCGCGTGGCCGGCTCCCTCACCGACATCACGAGCACCAAGGCGGCCGACCCGCTCACCCGCCTCGCCAACCG
>JABFRY010000544.1 GCA_013140955.1 Acidobacteriota bacterium | reverse complement strand
TCGCCAGGCCTGGCGCCCGACCGCACGAGCACCCGGCGCGGTCGCACCGACCCGGTCGCGGCCAGGTCGAGCAGGAGGGGACCTGGAGACCGGGTGATGTTGCCGCCGACCAGTGCCACGCCATGTGCGTCGGCGAGGGCCAACAGGCCGTCCAGCATGCCGTCCAGCCACGACGCCTCGAGCGAGTCGGGCAGGGCCAGCGACAGCAGGGCGACCCGCGGCCGCGCACCCATCGCCGCAAGGTCGCTCAGGCTCACGGCGAGCAGGCGGTGCCCCACCGACGCGGCATCCACGAATCGCCGGTCGAAGTGGACGCCTTCGACGAGGGCGTCCATGGTCAGCGCGTCGAGGGTGCGGGGTTCCGGGGCCACGACCGCCGCGTCGTCACCCGGTCCCACCACGACGAAGGACCGCGGGCGCAGACGCTGCAGGATGCGGGCGATGAGGGCGTGCTCGCCCAGCTCTCTGGCAGTGCTCACGATGGACGGCGGATTACCCGCGCCGGGAACGACGTCGGGCAGGGAGCTGCCGCCCGTCACGGGCCGCTGCTCCGGAGATGAGAGACGCCCCGCTTTGCCGTGTGGGGAGGTCGAGTGAACCTGCGGAAAGCAGGTGGAGTCGCTGTTTTGAGCCGCGATTCAGGCTTCCTCGTTGCAGAGGCATGCACAACACGCGACCTCGCGACTCGCTTGGTTGTAACGTTGGCTCAGACGAGCCTCCGAAAACCATCACGAGCAAAGCAGGAGCTTGCCGATCTTAGCTGGGCGGAAAAACCCGGTCAATACGCGTTCACGGCCTGGCGCATCGTGTCCTGCAACAGCACATCGTCGAGCAGCTCCTCGATGCGCATCGCACGCTCGCTCAGACGGCCGCTGCTGGAACTCTGCTGCTCGCGCGTGCGGAACAGCTCGTCCGCGATGTTGAGCGCGACCAGGACCGCCAGCCCCTGGATGTCGCTGGCGGGCGCGGCAGACGCGGCCGAGCGGATCTTCTGGTCGACGTAGGCTGCCAGTTCCGCGACGTACCCGGGATCCAGCCCGCTCCGGATGGGATACCGCTGTCCCGCAATCTCTACCGTGACCAGTCGTGCCTCAGCCATGACCTTGCTCAGATGGTATCGAGCTGCTGGAGCATCTCCGCGACGCGGGTCCTGATGACATCCCGTTCATCGCGCAGGGCTTCGAGCTCGCTGCTGCTGCCTTCGGCGTCCACGAGCTGGCGACGGAGATCGTCCACCTGCTGGGTCAACCGGTTGTGTTCTTCCTCGGCTGCGACCTGATCGGCTTTCAGCCGGTTCACCAGGTCAATCAGCCGCTTGATCTTGTCTTCGAGACGATCGATCGGTTCGAGATCGGTTGCTCGAGCCACCGCCTGCTTCACCATGTCCGCTGGAACCTCGTGTAGAACCTGAGGGGATTAATTCGCGAGCATGGTGACACGAAGGGCAGGGCGATTCAATACCGAATGGCCACTCCACGCCAACGCTGCAGGCACGTGCGAGAGAGCGCCACGGCCCCATCGCGACAGGGCTGCGACCGCCCGGTGCGGGATCAGCGCTGGACGGCGCCGTGCTCGCGGACCAGCGCGGCCACCACGGCCTCGGTCGCCTGCTGAATCTCCGCGTCGGTGAGCGTCCGTTCCGCTGACCGGAACGTCAGGCGCAGCGAGAGGCTCACGCGCCCGTCCGGCACGCCTTTCCCCTGGTAGCGGTCGAACACGCCCACGCGCACCAGCGTGTCCGGGGCGGCGCCTCGCACCGTGTCCAGGACGGCGCGGGCGGCCAGGGCGTCGTCGATCAGCACCGAGAGGTCGCGCGTCATCGACGGGAAGCGGGGCAGGGCCACCACGCGCTGATCGCCTCGCAGGGCCGCGCGCTCGGCGGCATCCAGGTCGAGCTCGGCCACCAGCACGACATCGGTGGCCGACAGGCCATGTTGCTCGCAGCGCGCCGGGGAGAGCTGCCCGAAGGCGCCGATCGGTGCCCCGCTCGCGAGGACGGTCGCGGCGCGTCCCGCCGTCAGCCACGGAAGGCTGGCCTCCTCGAAGGCGAGTTGCACGCGCAACGCGTCGCCGAGTCGCTCGACCACACCCTTCATGTCGAAGAAGTCGGCCTCGCGGGCCGCACCACTCCAATGTTCGGACGTCACGGCACCAGTCCACGTCAGCGCCACCATCCGTCGTTCGCCACGCGTCTTCGAGAAGCAGGCGCCCACCTCGAACAGGCGCACGTCCTGCTGCTCGCGGTGCCGGTTGTGGGCCACCGCGTCCACCAGGCCGGGCAGGGCCGACGGTCGCAACACGGCAAAGCTCTCCGACAGCGGGTTGGCGATGCCGACCAGGTCGCCGTCTGGCGCAAACGGCAGGGCCGGTCGCTCGGCTACGAAGCCGAAGGTCACGGCTTCGAAGAAGCCGGCCGCCGTGAGCAGCCCGCGCAGTTGCCGGGCCCTGGCAATCCGTGGGTCGAGGGCGGGCGCGGGGCCGAGCGGCGCGGGAAACGTGACGGGCAACGCATCGAACCCGTGGTGCCGCGCCACTTCCTCGATCAGATCGACCTCGCGCTTCACGTCCACCCGGCGGGGCGGCACGGTCACGTCCCAGCCGTACTCGGCGTCGCGGACGGCGAAGCCCAGCCCGTCGAGGATACGGCGCACCTCGCCGTCGGGGACGGCTGCGCCGAGCAGGGCCTCGATGCGCGCGCGGCGCAGGGCCAGGACGGTCGGCTCGGCCCGCCGCGGATGGCGATCCACCACCGACCCACGCGCCTGGCCCGTTCCCGTGATCTCGAGCAACGCGCACGCACGCTCCATCGCGGTCACCGCCATGCGAGGGTCCGCGCCGCGCTCGAAGCGCATGCTCGCTTCCGTCTTCAGGCCGAGCGCGCGACCGGTCCGCCTCACGGCTAGCGGATCGAAGCAGGCGCTCTCGAGCACGATGGCCGTCGTGTCCGCCACGACCTCCGACTCGGCCCCGCCCATCACGCCCGCCACCGCCACCGCACGCTCGTTGTCGGCGATGACGAGCATGTCCGGGG
>JABFRY010000186.1 GCA_013140955.1 Acidobacteriota bacterium | reverse complement strand
GTGTGATATAGGGAAGGGTCGCATGGGAACGCAGATCGAGACGCCGTCGCCCCTCGACGGTCTGTCGCTCGACACCGGTTCGTTCGGGTCGGGCATGCCCTTCGGCCTGAGTCCCGAGGTGGCCTACATCGCGCTGCTCTTCGCGTTGATCGTGATGCCGCGCGTTCTCGTGCGCTGGAAGATTCCTCCCGCCATCACGAGCCTGCTGCTGGGCGCGGCCATCGCGCTCTCGACCGGATGGTTCCAGTCGGATGCGACGGTGCAGCTGCTCGCCACCCTGGGGATCTCGGCGTTGTTCCTCTTTGCCGGGCTGGAAGTCGACGTGCAGGAACTCGCCAGGAAGCGGCGGGTCCTCGTGCAGCATCTCGCGCTCCGCATCGTCGCGACGGTCGTGCTGGCCTGGGCCATCACCTACCTGGTCGGGCTCGAGTGGCGGCCTGCCGTCCTGGTGGTGCTCGCGCTGCTGACGCCGTCGGCGGGTTTCATTCTCGACTCCCTGTCGTCGCTGCCGCTCGAGGACGACCAGCGCCAGTGGGTCCGGTCGAAGACGATTGCGACCGAGCTGGTGTCGCTCGTCGTGCTCTTCGTCGTGCTGCAGTCGGGCACCTGGAGCCAGCTGCTCGCGGGTTCGGCGGCGCTGCTGGCGCTCATCCTGACCCTGCCGTTGATGTTCCGCGCCTTCGCCTCGTGGATTGCCCCCTACGCGCCGAAATCCGACTTCGCGTTCCTGCTGATGCTCACGCTGCTGTCGGCGTTCGCGACGCGCAAGCTCGGCGCCTACTACCTGGTGGGCGCGTTCGTCGTGGGCATGGTGGCGCAGCGCTTCCGCGAACGGCTGCCGTCGATGGCCTCGGAGCACACGCTGCATGCCGTCGAGGTGTTCGCCTCCTTCTTCGTCCCCTTCTACTTCTTCAATGCCGGCCTCCACCTGCGCGCCGACAACTTCAGCCCGCTCGCCCTCGGTTTCGGCGTGGGCGCCGTGCTGACGATCGTGCCGCTCCGGATCGCCCTGGTGGCGGTGCACCGGCGCCTGGCGCTCGGCGAACCCCTGGCGAGTGGCGCCCGTGTCGGCGTGTCGCTCGTGCCGACCCTGGTGTTCACGCTGGTGATTGCCGAGCTGCTTCGCGACGTGTTCGGCGTGGATGCGGCGCTGTTTGGCGGGCTGGTCGTCTACACCCTCGCCAACACGCTGGTCCCGACCCTGGTGCTGCGGGTGCCGCCGCCGCTGTACGATCAGCCTGGCCTGCCCGTGCGGGCGGACCTGCCGCAGATCGCGTACGCGGTGACGGGCGCGACTGTGGGACCGGTGGCTGAGGTGGTCGTGGACAACCATGGTGCGCGCGCCCGTCTCGCGGGTACCGGGGCCGGGGCAGTCGCAGGGACTGGCGACCGCGCACTGCGGGAAGGGGAGCTGCGAGACCGTACAGTCTGACGGCCACGTGGGAACGGGCAGCGCACTCGAGGGTGACCATCACGCTCGAGCAGGACAAGAAAAGAGGGGTGCAACGATGAGCAGGGAATCGACGCGGCTCTGGGCCGGCATCGGTCTGGGCGCGGTGGTGGGGAGCGTCGTGGGATACCTGGTGTTCACCGAGCAGGGACGACGGACGGTCTCCTCGTTGCAGCGCACGGTGGACGACGTGGCGCAGGCGCTTGGCGAGTCGCAGAGCGTCGTCCGCCAGTTGAGCGGCGTGGCCGAGGAGGGCCGCCGGGTCGTCGAGGCGTTCCGGCGGGGCCGGACGGCGCCGCGGACCTGGTAGCCCACGCATGCACCTGCACGATATTCCGCTCGTGACCATCGACGGTCGTACCACGACACTCGCGGAGTATCGCGGCCGCACGCTGCTCATCGTCAACGTGGCCAGCCGCTGCGGGTTCACGCCGCAGTACGAGGGGCTCGAGGCCCTCTACCGGGCGTATCGAGACCGCGGACTGGTCGTGCTGGGGTTCCCCTGCGACCAGTTCGGGCACCAGGAGCCTGGCGACGAGACCGAGATCCAGGCCTTCTGCCGCACGACCTACGACGTCACCTTTCCGATGTTCGCCAAGGTCCGGGTCAATGGCCCCGACACGCACCCGCTCTACGCGCAGCTCAAGGCGGAGCAGAGGGGTCTGCTCGGCACGATCGCCATCAAGTGGAACTTCACGAAGTTCCTGGTGGATGGGGAAGGCACCGTCGTGAAGCGGTACGCGCCGTCCGACGACGCCGCGCGCATCGAGCGTGACCTCAAGGCCCTGATGCCCTGAGGCACGTGCGACACCCACACCCGCACGGCGTGAGCCGCCCTGGCACCGTGTGAGTCGCCCGTGTGGACGACCCTGTGTGCACGGCCCTGGGTCGATGCGGCTGGGGACTGCGCCGGGCGGTCGCCTGGCCCGCCGGCCCGCCGGACAATGGTGATACGGTATCGGGCGGAGCGAGCAAGGACGACCTTGCTGCCGTATCGAGCGTGAAGCAGACCAGGCGTTCCAGACCGCCCGTACCCGCCGCCCAGCCGCCGGACAGGGGTCGCTCGTCCACCCGCGGCCGCTGGCTCGCCGTCATCCTCATCGTGGCGTGCGGGTTCCTGGCGTACGCGGCCACCCTCGACGCGCCGTTCCTGTTCGACGACGAGCCGTCGGTCGTCAACAACGCACAGATTCGCGCGCTGTGGCCGCTGACGGATGCCCTGTCGCCGCCGCGGGACACACCCGTAGCCGGACGTCCCCTCGTCAATCTCACCTTCGCGATCAATTACGCCGTGGGTCGCCTCGACGTCACGGGCTACCGTCTCGTGAACGTGGCCATTCACGTGCTCGCGGCGCTCGTGCTGTTCGGCCTCGTCCGGCGAACCCTTGGCATGCCGGGCCTCGACCGGTACCGCGTGGCTGCCACCGGGCTCGCCCTGGTGGTCGCGCTCGTCTGGCTGCTGCATCCGCTCCAGAGCGAGGCGGTCGCCTACATCACCGAACGGTCAGAGTCGCTCATGGGGCTCTTCTACCTGCTCACGCTGTACGCGGCGGTCCGGGCCCTCGGCCCGACGCGGCGGGC
>JABFRY010000289.1 GCA_013140955.1 Acidobacteriota bacterium | reverse complement strand
TCTACACGCAGGGGCGTCGTGAGACGCACGGCCCGCATCGTCAGCCGGTGCCACCGGGGGCGGTGGGCCGTAGATCGGTACCGGCAGGCCAGGCACAGTGATAGCGCCCAGGGCCTGGCCCGTTGGGGCGGCTACGGGTGCGGCAGGCGTCTGCGCGGCGGCGGTTCCGGACCACAGCAGCACGCCCAGGGACACGCTACCCGACAGGACCAACAGGCGGTGTTTCACCGGGGAATTGTCGCATGCACCACGCCGGTGGATTTGGTCAGCTTGTCGCGCGTACGAGCCGTTCCCACCGGCAGGTCGTATTTGTGTCTGAGCAGGAAGGTGGCGATCGGAGGGGAAGGATGGTGGACCTGACCGGGATCGAACCGGTGACCTCCTGAATGCCATTCAGGCGCGCTCCCAGCTGCGCTACAGGCCCCTTGAAGAACATCTGATCCTAGCACGGGCGCACACGGGCGTGCCCCAAGGCGCCGGGTCTAGAGAGAGGTGGCCGACTGACTGTAGACCAGGATCAGCCAGCGGCTGAGGCTTTGCGCGGCCGCGTCAGGCGTCGGTCCGTAAAAGGGCATCATCGCGGTTGGGATGCCTGCGGCCCTCCGGATCTGCGCACGCCAGCGGCTGGGTTGCACGCTGACAGGTGAGACCTCGATCTGGAAGGTCCGTCCGCCGATCACTTCTTCGTATTGATGCACTGTTCCGCTCATTGCGCCGCCGCGTGATGTGTCCAAGGGAGTATCGATCTTAGTGAGCTACGCCCTGCAATCAAGCGAAGCGCCACACGAAGTTCGATGCACAGGCGCGATCCTCGCCAGATCTGGCGCATTTCGGCCTGAAAAAAATACGTACCCGCGCTCGCTGCACATGATTTCCACGTACCGTCCACAGGATTCCCACACACTCGTGACCTGGGCTGTCCGCAAGGGGGCTGTACAATGCGCCTCATCCGGTTGTCGATGATGCGAGGGTGGAACAGGGTGGCGCTCTTCGTGATTCTGGGCGTGATCTGCGCGCATCAGGCGGCGGCGGGAACGGTCCAGGCCCCTCTCATGCTGCGGCTCTTCCTGAACGAAGGCGGCACCATGGTCAGCTTCGGCGAGTTCACCAGGACGCCTGACCTCGTGGTCTTCGCCATGCCCGTCGGGGGGCCGATGAGCGAGCCGAATCTGCAAGTGGTCTCCCTGCCGGCCACGGCAATCGACTGGTCGCGGACGGACGGATTTGCGGCAACGGCCCGCTATCACCACTATGTGGCGACACGGGGCGAGGACGAGTTCCGGCAGCTCACCGAAGACGCGGCCAGGACGCTGAACCTCATTGCGTTCTCCACCGAGCCGGCGCAGGCCCTGGAACTGGCGAGCCGGGCGCGGACGGCCCTGGTGCGCTGGCCTGGTGACCATTTCGGCTACCGCGCCGCCGACGTCGAGGAGATCGTCTGGCTGCTCGACGAATCCATCGGGTCCCTCCGGGCTCGTCTGGGCGTGGGAGCCTTCGACGTTTCCCTGACGGCCCGGACGCTCGTACCGCCGGTCGGGCCACCGCCGCCTCCACTGGCGCCGCTGGATCTGCTCAACGGCATGCTGGCGGGCGCCCACGTGTCTTCCCGTCCCGCCGACCGGATGGTCCTGCTCCAGGCGGCGATGCACTACCTCGATGAGGCGCGGGGTGTGCTGCCGCGCACGGCGCTGGACATGAAGAAGGCCTTGCGTGGGCAGATTCGGGACGAGCAGCGGACCGATGCCCGTTACGCGAGGTGGTCCGTGCGCGTGCTGAAACAGGCGGCCAACGCCGCCTCCAACGGGCGGGCACGGGAGGCACAGGCCGCCGCGATGCGCGTCATCGACGACGACAGGAAGATGGGGCAGCGGCGGCCGGACGTGGTCGGCACGCTGCTCACCGCCGTGCAGCAGAAGGTGGAGGAAGCCAGTGCGCTGCGGCTGCAACGCGACCGGCGCGAGTTGCGCCGGGGCCAGTACGCGCAGTATGAACGCGCGACTGGACCGTTGCTGACGCAGATCGAGAAGCTCCAGCCGGTACTGACCGGAATCAGGCATCTCGAGGGACCGCCGGCGTTGGAGCTGTCGCGGTGGTTGAATAGGCTGGCCGGTGGCGGCCGGATCCTTGAGCGGCAAATACCGCCGGAGGGCATTGCGGGGCCCCACGGCATGCTGGTGGGCGCCTGGCATCTGGCAGAGCAGGCACTCCGGAGCCGGCAGTCCGCGATTGCCGGTGCCAACCAGGCACTCGCCGCGGAGGCCTCGTCCGCCGCGGCTGGGGCGCTCATGCTCATCTCCAGCGCGCAGCGCGAGTACCGCGCGTTCGTCGACGGGCAATCGACGCGGTGATCTCGCCCCGCGTCACTCGCCTGGTGCGGGTGCGCGACAGCCGCGGGTTGCGGCCGGCGCTGATCCAGCTGCTGTCGTCCGGCGACCCGCTGAGCGTGCGCGACTGTCTGGTCGTACTGCCCACGCGCGCTGCGGCCTCGCACCTGCGCCGCGCCCTCGAAGATCACCACCTCTCCGCCGGGGCCGCACTCTTCCTGCCGGACATGGTGGCGCGGTCGGGACTGACCTCCGCCCTGGCGCGCCGGCTTGTCGACGGGCCCACGGAGATCGGTGGCATCGACCGCGACGTGATCCTCGCGGCCGCCTGCCGGTCGGCCGTCGCGCAGGGTGTGCAGCCGCCGTTCCGCCTGCGGGCGGGTCTCATGGCCTCGATGCTTGAGTTCTACGACGGCCTCAGGCGCCTCGGGCACTCGGTCGACTCGTTCGAACGGCTGACCGCCGAGTCGCTGGAGGGCGAGGCGGACGTGGACCGCGGTGCGGAGCGCCTGCTGCGGCAGACTCGCTTCCTTGCCGCGGCCTATCGCGCGTTTGAAGCCGCGCTCGCTGGCACCGGCCTGGCCGACGAGCATGGATTGCGGCAGTTTGATGGCTCGGCGCTGTACGAACACGACGACCCCCGCAAGGGTGAGCACCCCGACTGGGGCACGATGATCTTCAATTACGGCCGCAACGAGATCCGTAACTTC
>JABFRY010000455.1 GCA_013140955.1 Acidobacteriota bacterium | reverse complement strand
GCGCGCGGGCAATGGCCACCCGCTGGGCCTCGCCGCCGGAGAGCGCCTTCGGCCGCGACGACGCCAGGTGCCCCACGCCGAGCCCGTCGAGCAGCGTCATCGCGCGCGCGACGGCAGACGCCCGCGGCTCGCGGGCCACGTGGACCGGCGCGAGCACGACGTTGTCGAGCGCCGAGAGGTGCGCGAACAGGTGGTGGAACTGGAACACGAGGCCAACCTGGCCGTGAAGCGCGGCGCGGGCACGCCCGGCCGGAAGCGGACCGGGGGAGAGGGTCACCTCACCCACGAGGATCCGACCGGCGGACAGCGGCTCCAGCCCCGCCACCGCGCGCAGCAGCGACGTCTTGCCCGACCCGGACGGTCCGCCAACGGCCACGATCTCGCCGGCGGCGACTCGCAGGCTCGCGTCCTGCACCACGACGCGGCCGCCACGCCCCACCGACACACCCGCCAGGTCCAGGATGCTCATGGCGCCTGCCAGCGGCGTTCGAGCCGTCGGGCGAGCCGGGCGAGCGGCAGCGACAGCGCCAGGTAGAGCCCGGCGCACAGCAGCCCGGGCAGGAGCCAGCTGCCGGAGTTGGCGGCGAAGATCGAGGTCTGCTTCGTGAGCTCCACGACCGTGATCACGGACACAAGCGAGCTGTCCTTCAGCAGGGCCACGAAGTCGTTCGTCATCGGGGCCAGCGCGAGGCGCAGGGCCTGGGGGGCGCGCACGAGCCTGAGCACCTGCGTCTCGGTGAGCCCGAGCGCTCGCGCCGCCTCCAGTTCGCCAGCCGGCACGGCCTCGAGCGCGGACCGGTAGATCTCGCTCTCGTAGGCGCCGTAGTTGAGCCCGAGCCCGATCACGGCGGCCAGGAAGGCGGGAAGCTGCACGAACGGCGCGAGACCGAAGTACAGAACGAAGAGCTGCAGCAGGAGCGGCGTCCCGCGCGTGACCTCCACCCACGTCGTCAGCGCCGCCCGCAGCGGGCCGGCTCCGTACACCCGCCCGCTGGCCACAACCACGCCGGCCACGACGGCAAGCCCCATGGCCAGGCACGACAGCAGCAGGGTCTGCCCGGCGGCGCGGACGAGCGCCGGCAGGTACACGAACGCCGACTGCTCGACGTCGATGCCAGCGCCGGGCGTCGTCTCCGGCCCGGCGGACGGTGCCGGGGCGCCGGACGGTGTCGAAGCGGCGTCCGCCGCGTCCGCCTCGCCGCCTGCTGCCGCGAGCACGCGGGCATGGAGCGCCGTCTGGTCGTCGTTCCACATCCCCCATCGCCTGAAGATGGCTTCGAGCCGCCCGTCCCGCATCGCAGCGCGCAGCAGGTCGTCCACGCGGTCCCGCAGCGCGGTCTCATCGGGATGCAGCAGGCCCACGTAATAACCGGTACCGACCGTTGTCGGCTGGTTCACCAGCCCAGGGTGCCGCCTGACCCCGCGCGCGGCCAGCACCTCGTCGAGCAGGACCGCATCCACGCGGCCGAGCAGCAGGTCGGTGTACGGATGCACGTCGTCGTCGTAGATCACGGGCACCACGCCCGCCGTGGCCGAGGCGCGTGCGAGCAGGTCGGCGGCGAGCGTCGCGCCGAGTGTTGCCACGCGACGGCCGCCGAGGTCCTCGAGTGTCCGATACCGGGCCCGGTCGCCGTCCCGGACGGTGAGGATCTCGCGGAACGCGTAATAGGGCACGGTGACGGCCAGGCGGCTGCGTCGCGCCGGCGTGTCCTCGATGCCACTCAGGGCGATGTCGAAGTCTCCGCGTGCCGTGGCGGCGTCGAGCGTGACGAAGCCGGCCTGCACGAAGCGCGGCGTACGCCCGAGGCCGGCCGCCAGCAGGGCGGCGAGATCCACCTCGAAGCCGACAACGATCGAGGGATTCCGGGGATCGGCTTCGACAAACGGCGCCCCGCCTTCGGCGTCACCGCCCCAGCGCAGCGCAGGGGCCTGGCCGGCCGCCGTGTTCGGGCCAGCCAGCGTGGCCGACATCAGCACGGCCACGACCGACACCCCAAGGGCACAGCGGCGGGTGCCCGGGTCAGCGCGCATCGCGATCGGGTCGGAGCATGCGAGGTAATCGGAAGCCAGGAACCCGTGCCAGGAGCCGATGCTGAGGCCGGTGCTGAGGGCCGGTATTGTGCCACGGTCGTCGGAACGTGCGGGGCGCCGCCGCCCGGCTGGTCGCCTGTCGGGGTAGCGCCTGCGGTCGAGCCACAGCGAGGGCGGCGTGCGCTACCCTCACGGGATGCGTCGGATCCTGCTGCTGATACTCGTCGGCGTGCTCGTCCTGGCCGCACTCGCCGCCGCGGCCGCCTACCGGTTCCTCGGCAGCGACAGGCTGCGACAGGCGCTCGCGCAACAGGCCACCCGCTACCTGGGGCAACCGGTGCAGATCGGCGCGGCGCAGGCGAGCCTGCTGCCCCGTCCCGCCGTGCACCTCACGGACGTGCGGATCGGCGACCCCGTGCGGATCGAGCTCGCCGCCGTGGACGTCTCCACCGGGCTGCGCGGCCTGCTCGGCGGACGCATCGTGGACGCGGAACTCCGCGTACTGGACAGCACGATCAGCCTGCCGCTCGACCTTTCGGTGGGAGCCGCAGCCGGCGGACCTGACGACCGCGGAGGCCCAGGCGACACGGGCGCGGATTCCCCGACCGCTCCAGGCGCCGAGCCCGATGCAGGAGACGCCGGGCCCGACGCCAGCTCCGACGCGACCGCTCCGGCCGTGGAATCCGTGCGGGCGCTGAGCCTGCGCAACGTGCGCGTCACGAGCCGCGGCCGGTCGGTCGTGTTCGACCTCGACTCGTCCCTGGCCGACAACGTCGTGACGATCGATCGCCTGTCGGTGACGGCCGATCGCACGTCGCTCGTGGCGACCGGGACGGTGTCGCTCGTCGAGGCACGTCGGGCAGACCTCGAGGTCGAGGCCGACACCCTCGACCTCGACGATCTCGCGGCACTGGCGGCCGCGTTCGCACCGGAAGCCGACAGCCGCGATGCCGGCGGGAGCGCCGGGAGTGCCACCGGCGATCGCGACGCCGTGCGGCTGGCGTCGTGATC
>JABFRY010000210.1 GCA_013140955.1 Acidobacteriota bacterium | reverse complement strand
CACAGGCGCCGCGCGGGCGGGGACAGCAGGCCGGGCGGCATCCGCGCCCTCGCCTGCCTGGCTCGTCTCCGTATCCCGGATGGCACGCGACTGGTTCCTGCTCGGCATGGTGGCCGCCGTGGCCGTGGCGTCGGCGGCGCCCGACCTCGGGCGCAGCGGCGGTCTGCTGCACGTAGACGCCATCGCCGACTGGGGCATCTTCACCATCTTCTTCCTGCACGGCATCGGCCTCTCGACGGAGCGGCTCCGCCAGGGCCTGTCCCGGTGGCCCGTGCACGTGGTCGTGCAGGTCTTCACCTTCGTCGTCTTCCCCGTGCTGGCCATCGTGCTGAGCCTCACGGTGGGGCGATGGCTGCCCGACGAGCTGATGCTGGGCATCATCTACCTGTGCGCGCTGCCTTCCACCGTGTCGTCGTCGGTGGCCATGACCTCGCTGGCGCGGGGCAACGTGGCCGCGGCCATCTTCAACGCCACGTTCTCCACGCTGATCGGCGTGGTGCTCACGCCGCTGCTCATCAGCCTGCTGGCGGGACGCGCCGGCAGCGGGGGGCCACTGGGCGCGGTGGTGGTGAACGTGGCCACGCTGCTCCTGCTGCCGTTCGCGATCGGACAGGCGCTGCGCCCCCTGGCCGGCGCCCTGTTCGCCCGCTGGAAGCCGTGGACGAGCGCGATCGATCGGGGCGTCATCCTGCTGCTGGTCTTCAGCGCGTTCAGCGACTCGGTCGCCGACGGACTCTGGAACCGCTACGGCCTCGGGCAGATGGCGACGATCCTCGCCCTGACGGCCGGGCTGCTGGCGCTGGTGCTCTGGCTCACCACGCGCGTGGCGCGGCGATGCGGCTTCACGGTGGAGGACGAGATCGCCACGGTGTTCTGCGGCTCCAAGAAGACGCTCGCCTCGGGTGTCCCGATGGCGCGCGTGATCTTCGGCAGCCATCCGGCCCTGGGGCTCATCGTGCTGCCGCTGATGTGCTACCACCAGCTCCAGCTGTTCGTGTGCTCGGTCATGGCACAGCGCTACGCGCGCCGGCCGGCCGCCTGACGCACCCGCCACGCAGGCCACACGAGGCACCGCGCGACACGCACCCGCCACGCAGACTCACGACGCAGACCCACGAGAGACGCCCCGGCGCCGGGGGCCAATGAGCCCCCGCGCGCCGGCTGCGTCAGCGCTGTCGTCAGGGAGCCGTGGCCTGGGAAGCCACCGGCACGGGCAGATACGACTTCCGGACGCGGGCAGCGACGGTGACGTGACCCTCCGCAAGGCTCGACACCTCGTACTCGATGGCCTGGCCCACGAACACCGACACCGTCTTCTCGCTCAGGCCGAAATCGTCGTCGAGCCAGTGGTGGAGTTCCATCGTGGCGTGCTGAAGGGCCTCCGGCAGGGAGGGCGCAGTGCCCACGGTCACGAGGTAGTCGGCGTTCTCGACGCGCGGCCAGCCCTGGAGGAACTCGCCCACGACCGTTGACGGTCGCACCACGCTGCTGTGCGGCCATTCCTGCTTCTTGACCACCTCGACGCTGAACGTCACGTCGAGCGACGTCTCGACACCGGTTCCGGCAATCTGGCCATCCCCCTGGCGCGCATGCCCGTGACCGAGCATCAGGAGCGCGCCCGGCTGCGAGACGGGCAACATCACGCGCGACCCGGCCGTCAGGGCGCCCGACATCATGTTGCCGCCGAAGGCGCCCGAGCCGGTGGCCTCCACCGAGGCCTCGCCTGCCGGGGCCACACCCATCGAGCCCAGCACCGGTCGCAGCGGCATTTCGAACGCGGGTGACACGAACCGCGTGTGCCACTCGACGTTGGGCGCCATCGCCGAGAGATCGAGCCGCACGGTGCCCTTCGCGACGTCGATCGTCCAGGGCACGCGCGTGGGATCCGGGCGTCCCTCGAGCCCCTTGCCGCCGACCGCGATGGGACCGACGAGCGAGGTCGAGTAGCCCGTGGCGCGGTTGGGCGTCAGGGACTCGATGGTCACGACCAGCAGATCGCCAGGCGCCGCACCCTCGATGTAGAACGGACCGGTCTGGGGGTTGGGACCGGTGGCGAGCGTCCGCCCCTCCGCGTCCGTGCCCTGGTCGTCGAGCGTGGAGGTCACCACGCGGTCGCCGCTCTTGATGCGCAGCGCCGCCTCGTGGACCGCCGCGAACGCCGTGGGGAACGTGCGAGGAACGAAGCGATGCGTCTCGGCGCCGACGTCGGCGGGGAGCACGAGGCCGAGCAGGAGCGCCAGCGAGGCGAGTGATTTCATCTGTGAACCCTCCGTGGGCACGCAAGTCGAGGTGTGAAGACGTCGGGCCGCACGGGCGAGAGGCGCCCTGGCGCTGCGGCCGATGGACACGGTCGTGACCCTGTCGCTACAGCAAGATCAGCGCCGGGCCCGACGCGTCACGGCGCCGGGCGCAGCCGGCATCTGCGGCGGATTCATTGGGCTTTCGAGGGCCACGCCGGCGTGCCGCATCGCCGCACCGCGGGGCGTACCACAACGCTGAAGGAGTCCGCGCGGAGATGGACATGTTCGTCCGTCGCGACACGCACGCGCGGCGCGGCAGGCGCCGGGACGCGATTGGCGGAGGATTCGGCGGTGGGCCGTACGCCGGTGGCGCGGGCGGTCACACGGAAATGTGGCGGATGCGGACCGGCGCCGACACAATCGGGCGCCTCGGGCGGTTGCGCGCCGGTGTCGGGCTCCGGATCGGGCCTCCGGTTCGACGACGCGGGAAAGCGGTGCTCCAGGGTGGTCGTCCGTCGATGCTCGGCATGGGTCCCGGTCACCCATGCCTCGGTCATGCGGGTGCGCGCCGCTTTCCAGACTGACGCCCTCGCGTCGCTCACAAGTCGGCCCGATCCGGAGCCCGACACCGGCAGACGAACGCCCGGAGCACGGCCTCCGGCGTCGTCGAGCCGGAGGGCCGATCCGGAGCGCGACACCGACAGGCCGCTCGCTAGCGACCGACCAGCGATGCCTCGGGCCGCTCCTGATACATCGCCCACACTGCCGCCGCGACCGACACCGACATCACCAGCGCTCCGGCGCCA
>JABFRY010000048.1 GCA_013140955.1 Acidobacteriota bacterium | reverse complement strand
CTGGGTGCGCGAGCCCGAGTCCACCGTGCTGCCGGTCTGCCGCGAACTGGGTATTGCCTTCGTGCCGTTCAGCCCCCTGGGACGGGGGTTCCTGTCGGGGACCGTCACCGATCCGTCGTCGCTGCCCACGTCCGACCTGCGGCGGCATCTGCCCAGGTTCCAGGGCGAGCACCTGCAGCAGAACGCCCGGAGCCTGCGCGTGCTCGAGGCGCTCGCGGCGCAGCGATCCTGCACGCCGGCGCAGCTCTCGCTCGCCTGGCTGCTGGCGCAAGGCGATGACATCGTGCCGATTCCCGGGACGAAGCGTCGGACGTACCTCGACGAGAACGTCGCGGCCGCCGCCATCGTCCTCACGCCGGACGAACGCCGCGAGATCGACGCCGCCTTCGGGCCGGACGCCTGGTCCGGCGACCGGTACCACGAAGCGATGATGCGTCTGGTGGACCGGTCCCACTGAGGGTGAGGATGTGATGCACGGGAACACAGGCCGACCCGCACCCGACGCCGCTGCGGCGGGTACGGTCACGCTCGGGGGCGTCGTCACGGTCAACCGCATGGGGTTCGGGGCCATGCGGCTCACGGGCCACGGCATCATCGGGCCGCCGGCGGATCCCGCCGAATGCCGGCGCGTGCTGCAGCGGGCCGTCGATCTCGGCGTGACCTTCATCGACACCGCGGACTCGTACGGGCCCGCCGTCTCCGAGACGCTGATTGCCGAGGCGCTTCATCCCTACCCGGCCGGGCTGGTCATCGCGACGAAGGCGGGCCTGGAGCGGCCCGGACCGCACCAGTGGAAGGCGAATGGCCACCCGGCCCACCTGCGGGCGTGCTGCGAGGCGAGCCTCGCGCGTCTGCGCGTGGACCGGATCGACCTGTTCCAGCTCCACCGGATCGATCCGGCGGTGCCGGCGGCCGATCAGTTCGGCACGCTGGCCGACCTCGCGGCCGAGGGCAAGATCCATCTCGTCGGCCTCTCGGAGGTGGGTGTCGAGGCCATCGAACGCGCGCGGCGCACGCTGCCGATCGTCTCGGTGCAGAACCGCTACAACGTGGCCGATCGCACCTGGGAGGCCGTGGTGGACTACTGCACCAAGGAAGGCGTGGCCTTCATCCCCTGGTATCCGCTGGGAGCCGGAGCGCTCCCGGCGGATACCGCCCTCGACGCCGTTGCGCGCGCACATGGCGGAACCCCGCAGCAGGTGGCCCTGGCCTGGCTGCTTGCCCGGTCGCCGGTCATGCTGCCCATCCCGGGGACGTCGAAGGTGACGCACCTCGAGGAGAACGTCGCGGCAGCGGCCCTCGTGCTCGAAGCGGACGAGCGCCGGGTGCTCGATCGCCTGGCCAGCGCCTGACCGCGGCCCGCGGCGTGGCCGCGCCCGCGAGGGGGACCTGCCCTCGGCGGATTTCTCGCCGGCCGTCGTGGCAGGGGACTGACGGGGTGTCGGTGTCGTCCTGCTACCGGCGCTGCGCGTCCGCGTAGAGCCAGCGTGCGACGAGCCGCGTGTAGCGCGGCATGATCACCCAGGTCATCAGCGCCACGATGCTCGACGCCACGAGGAGCCCGCGCAGCCACGGGATTCCAGCCACCGCGCTTCGGCCGATGAGCGGTTCCAGCAGGCGTGGCACGAGCAGTGAGAGCGGGTAGATCACCGACAGGGCCAGCAGGAACTGCTTCCAGGGCCTGGCCATGCGCCGCCCTGCCGGCGGGGGTGTGAGCCAGAACTCGAGGCCGGTTCGGATCTCTACGTCGTCGCCCGTCATCAACTGCGGCGCGATCGTGGCGAGCAGGTCGTGCCTCGCGTCCGATTCGAGCCATCCGCGCAGATGCGCGAGGGCATCGAAGCGCACCACGATGGTGTAGGTCCTCGACCCCTCCGGTGGTCGCACGACCGTGACGCCCAGGTGTCCCGGAAAGGTCCGCGCCACAGGGACGATCGCCTCGAGCCAGGCCTCGTAGGCCCCGTCGCCGCCGGGCCGGACCTGGTGGCGGATGATTGAGACGACCTCCGACCCTGCGCTCATGGTTTCCTGTCAGAATGGCTGGCGCGACGGGCCAGCCCGGGCGTTGCCCCCGGCCACGGGGTCCAGTGTGGCAGATTCGGGTGGCAGTCAGGAGCGGAGCGCATGGTGCACAGCGGACGGGTCGTCGTGATCACGGGCGGGAGCGCCGGCATCGGCGCGTCGCTGGCGGGCGTCCTCGGCCAGCGGGGAGACTCGCTGGTCCTCGCCGCACGCTCGAAGGCGGCACTCGACGAGGTGGCCTCCTCCGTGGGTGGCCGCGTCCTCACCGTCGTGGCCGATGTCACGCGGCGGGCCGACGTCCTCCGCATCCGTGACGAGGCCCTGGGGGCCTTCGGTCACGTGGACGTGTGGGTGAACAATGCCGGGCGAGGCATCACGTGTGACGTCCTCAACCTCACGGACGAAGACCTGGATGCGATCATGGCGGTCAACCTGAAGTCCGCGCTCTACGGCATGCAGGCCATCGTTCCCTACTTCCAGCAGCGCGGAGCCGGGCACCTGATCAACGTCTCGTCGTTCCTGGCGCGGGTGCCGCTGGCCACCCAGCGCTCCGCGTACAGCGCGGCGAAGGCCGCCCTCAACTCGCTGACCGCGAGCCTGCGCGTCGAACTGCGACGGACGCATCCGGCCGTGCGCGTGTCGCTGGTCATGCCGGGTGTCGTCACCACCGACTTCAACCGGAAGGCGCTCGGCGGCAGCCTCCAGCTGCCCGGACCTCCGGCCATGCCGCCCCAGACCGCCGAGGAGGTCGCGGGCATCATCGCCGGCGTGATCGACCAGCCGGTGACCGAGGTGTACACGAACCCCGCGACGCCCTCCATCGCGCGCCGCTACTACGAGGACGTGGCGGCCTTCGAGGCGACGCTGGATTACTGAGCGTGAGGGTCCCGCCTTCGCGCCTTGCACTATGATGGCGCCGCAACGGGGGGCCTGGCGCGGCTTCGCGCGGACCGCGCCCCCCGGAAGGAGGACACGATGAGGAGACTGGCTGGGTTCGCACTGGCCCTCACGCTGACGGCCTGCGGC
>JABFRY010000415.1 GCA_013140955.1 Acidobacteriota bacterium | reverse complement strand
GGTGGTGATGGCGCACACCTATCAGGCCCGCGATTTCGCGCCGGCGCTGGCCGCCAGGCTCGGACGTCCGCTGGTGGCCGACGTGACGGCCATCGCGGGCGCGTGGCCGGACCTGACCTTCTCGCGTCCGTGCTTTCAGGGGAAGCTCTCGGCCGACGTGCGGCTGCGCGAGCCCGGGCAGCTGGCCTTCGTCGCGGTGCAGCTCGGGGCGTTCCGCGTGGCGGATGCGCCCGGGGGCACTCCTCCCTCGGTCCGACGGGTGGATGTGGCGATCGCGCCCGGCGCGATCCGGCAGGTGCCGGAGGCGCCCTTCCAGGAAGCCAGGCAGTCGGTCGATCTGTCCCAGGCCGAACGTATCGTCGCCGTGGGGCGCGGCATCAAGGGACAGGAGCATCTCGCGATGGTGGAATCCCTCGCGCGCGCCCTCGGGGCGGAGGTGGCGGCGTCGCGTCCCATCTGCGACAACGGCTGGTTGCCGATGGCCCGTCAGGTGGGCAGCTCGGGGCAGACCGTCGCTCCACGGCTCTACATCGCCCTGGGGATCTCCGGCGCGATCCAGCATCTGGTGGGCATGAAGGGATCGCGGACCATCGTGGCCGTCAACAAGGATCCCGACGCACCCATCTTCGAGGTGGCCGACTACGGCATCGTCGGCGATCTGTTCGAGGTCGTGCCGGCCATGCTGGCTGCGATCGAGCAGGGGTAGTGCGCGAGACGCTCGAGGTCGATGTGCTCGTGGTCGGCGGTGGCCCCGCCGGCCTGTCCGCCGCCCTCCGGCTGTCGCAGGTGGCTGCAGCGGCCGGCGAGCCCCTCGTCATCGCCGTGCTCGAGAAGGCGCGCGAACCCGGCGGGCATTCCCTGTCGGGCGCCATCCTCGACCCGTCGGCGCTGGCCGACCTCGTGCCCGACTACGTGGAGCGCGGCGCCCCGCTCGGGACGCCCGTCGAGAGCGACCAGGTGTACGTGCTTTCCGAGCACGGCCATCTGGCGCTGCCAATCGTGCCGCCTCCGCTCCGCAACCACGGCAACCACATCGTCTCGCTCAATCACCTGGTGCGGTGGCTGTCCACGCAGGTGGAAGCACACGACGTGAACCTGTTCACCGGGTTCGCCGGACAGGACGTGCTGTTCGACGGCGATCGCGTCGTCGGCGTCCGCACCGGCGATCGTGGCCGCGACCGGGAGGGGCACGAGCGTCCCGGGTTCGAGCCCGGCGTGGACATCCTGGCGAAGGTCACCATCTTCTGCGACGGCGTGCGGGGCAACCTCACCAAGCAGCTGATGCGCCGGCTGGCACTGGGACTGGGCCGCGAGCCGCAGCAGTTCTCGCTGGGCATCAAGGAGCTGTGGCGGATTCCCGAAGGACGGTTCCCGGCGGGACACGTCGCGCACACGCTCGGCTATCCCCTCCGACACGAGGAGTTCGGGGGGGCCTTCCTCTACGGCATGGCCGACCAGCAGCTCGCCCTCGGTCTCGTCGTGGGGCTCGACTATCAGGATCCGCGGTTCGATCCGCATGACGCGTTCAACCGGCTGAAGCGCCACCCGCTGGTGGCGGATCTGCTCGCGGGCGGCGAGTTGCTGCGCTATGGGGCGAAGGCGCTCCCGGAAGGTGGCTGGCACACCATTCCACGCTGCCACATGGACGGCGCGCTCATCGCCGGCGACGCCGCGGGCTTCCTGAATTCGGTGCGCCTGAAGGGCATCCACCTGGCGATGCGCTCCGGCATGCTGGCCGCCGAGACCGCGTGCGCGGCCGTGCGCGCGGGAGACACCTCGTCCGGTGGGCTGCACGCCTACCAGGCCGCGATCGACGCGAGCGCGATCCGCGACGAACTGTATCCCGTCCGCAACGTGCACCAGGCGTTTGCACATGGGTTGCTGCCGGGGCTCGCCTTCGCCGGTGCGGCGATGGTCACGGGCGGCGGGTGGTTCGGCGAGCGCCTGCCCGGGCACGCCGGACACCACCGCATGCGGACGGTGGCGTCCTACTACGGCGTGTCGGGCGCGGCACCGCTGGCGCTGCCCGCACCGCCGCCGCCCGACCGCGTCACGACGTTCGACACGGTGACCGGCGTGCACCACTCGGGGACGGCGCACCGCGAGGACCAGCCCTCGCACCTGCTCGTCCACACCGAGGTCTGCCACTCGATCTGCGGCGAGGAATACGGGCACCCCTGCACGCGATTCTGCCCGGCCAGCGTCTACGAGATCGTGGACGACGGGGCGGGTGGCCGCCGCCTGCAGGTGCACGCCTCCAACTGCGTGCACTGCAAGACGTGCGACATCATGGACCCGTACGCCGTGATCACATGGGTGCCGCCCGAAGGGGGCGACGGCCCGCAGTACAACGGCATGTGAGGGCGCTGGACCCCGCCGTGCGCCACGCCCCTGTCACGCATGGCCGTTGAGGCCTGGCAGCGCTCGGTCCTGAAGCGCTGGCAGGTGGCGCTCATCGCAGGACTCGTGTATCCCCTCATGCGGCTGCTGGGCCTGACGCTCCGGTGGCGGGTGGAGGGGCTCGAGCACCTCGACGTCATCGCGCGCTCCGGACGGGCGCCGGTGATGGCGTTCTGGCACGGGCGCATCCTGTCGGCCACCGTTTACTTCCGCCACCGGGGCATCGTCGTGATCACCAGCGACAACTTCGATGGGGAATGGATCGCGCGCGTGATCAGGCGCTTCGGCTACGGGACGGCGCGTGGCTCGACTTCGAGAGGTGCCCGGAAGGCGATGGTGCGGCTGCTCCGCGAGATGGCCGCGGGACGGCCCGCGGGGTTCACGCTGGACGGGCCGAGAGGGCCCGCCCGGGTGGCACAGCCGGGCGCGGTGTGGCTGGCGGGTACGACGGGCAATCCGGTGCTGCCCTTCCACCTCGAGGCCTCCCGGTGCTGGGAACTGCGCAGCTGGGACCGCACGCAGATCCCGAAGCCGTTCAGCACCGTGGCCCTCGTGATCGGGGCGCCCGTCGAGGTGGCCCCGGACCTGGACGAGGCCGCGCGGGAGGCGGCCTGCCGGGACCTGGAGGCCAGGCTGGCCGGCCTCGAGACG
>JABFRY010000034.1 GCA_013140955.1 Acidobacteriota bacterium | reverse complement strand
TCGGGACGAACAGTCGGCGGTGCTTCTTCGCCCATGCCCGAAGTTCGGGAGTGCCGACGGCATCGATCTCTTCCCGCACGAGCGCGACGGCTAATCCGCGTTCTTCTTCGACCAGCGCCTCGATCCGCTCATCGAGCGTCCGGAAGACATCAACGGGGTAATACCGCGCCTGCCAGTCCATGAAGAAGCTCGTGTCGAGCGAGTAGATCTGCGGCTTGGCCATCTACTCGCCGTCGTCCGTGCCCGACGCGCCTGCGCGCGCCTCGCGGAGTTCCGCTCGCAGCTTCTCCACGTGATCGAACTTCAGATCCAGGTAGCGACTGGCATCGACCGCCGTGATGCGGTTGGCGTCGAGCGCTTCGAGGACCAGTTGTGAGAATGGCCGTCCGGCGCGGCCGAGGGTCTTGTCGACCGGCGTGGCGATGCCGCCCTTCCGTGCGGCAAGGCTCGCGACGCGCTCGTCCCAGGCAGACCTCCAGTGCTGGTATCCGGCCCAGGTGAAGGCCCCGGCCGATCGCAGCCGGGTGGCCATGGCGAGCGGCGTCACGCGGAACGTCGAGGCCAATGCGCGGACCTGCCGAACGTCCCACGCGTCGCGCGCGACAGACGTCCGTCGCAGCTGCTCCTGGAGGGCCGCGTCCGGGATGATCGCCTCGCTGGCGGCCTCCTCGGCAAAGCGCTCCAACTCGCGCCACTCCGCGGCGCTTCGCCGCTCCGTCAGCGCGACCTGCTCGTCCCGGCCAACCGCGAGCGCCACGTGCACGAGTTCGTGCAGCAAGGAGTACACGCGCGCGCCCGGCGAACCTTCCTTGCTGTTGATCCCGACGACGGGTACCGGGAACTCGAACAGGGAGACACCCCGCGCCTGTTCCAACGGGACCTTGGGGAACTGAAACACCAGCACGCCCGCGTTCTCGACGGCGGCCCGCCACTCGCGCCACGCCTGCCACTCATCGCGCCATGCGAGTTGCTGTTCGATCGTCACACCCAGGGCCGAGCGAAGTCGTTGACCGACCTTGCTCGCGCCGTCCGACTGATGGGCGGACATCTTGAACTCCGGCCACGCCTGGCCCAGTTCCTCGGACAGCTCCAGCGTGACCTGGCGGCGCTGCAGCATCACGCGGAGCGCCAACCGGAACTCCGGCGATTCGACGCCGGGCTGAACACCGGGCAGGCGTCGATACTCGGACGCCAGCGGAGCGACGACTGGAGGCTGCGGCAGGAACAGAACGCCGAAGGGTCGGTGATAGTACTTCGCCAGTTCCTGTGCCTGGCGGACCGTTGGCTTGAGGTCGCCGCGCTCCCAGGCCTCGAGTCGATCGGGTTTCACACCGAGGCGCTTGGCGACCGTCTCGGGCGCGTAGCCGCTCTGCTCGCGTGCCCACGCGAGAAGAGTTGGATTTACCTCGGCTGCGGTCATGAAGGCCATTGTTGGGAGTATCGCGACCTTGGCGTCAGTCGGCAGAGCGCCAGCCCGACCAGTTTATCGGAGGACACCTGCCCGCGACTTCGGCGATTTTCGGGCGCACCGGAAATGCATCACCGCTCAGGTTGACGACCGAAAGGAGCCGGCGCTATCCTGCGCGCATCGACTCGGTTCCAGAACACTGACCTGATTCTGCCTTGTTGACTGTCCGTCACCTTCGCGCTGGGTGACGCACCTCACTTCTTCCTCACACTCCTGGACCGATTGCGGACTACCTGCGGCTTGCTGCGTTGCAGCGACCGTTGACGTCCTCCAACCGAGTCGATGCCGTTCCACCACTGGAATCGCTCGAGGAGGTTGGTATGAAGCTCTGGTTGAACGTCGCCGAGGGCGCCGAGTACGCGGGTGTGTGTCGTGACCTGATCTACGACGCCTGCGCCGGTCGGCGCATTCATCACATCCGCGTCGGCGGGCGTCGCGCCATTCGCTTGAAGCGCGAATGGATCGACGAGTGGCTCGAGAGACACGCGGTCGTCACGCAGGATGCGCCGCCGCCAGCTCGCGCGGCGGCCGGCACGAACGTGCGGGCGGAGGTCGCGTCATGAGAGCGACGCTGACCACGCCGAGTTCACGCCCTCACCTGACCGCCGACGGCGGCCGGGAACACGGTATCAGTCGTCGCGGCCTTCCATTGTTCCTCAACGTCGACGAAGCCGCAGAGCTGCTGCGGACGACGCGCCGCGCCATCTACGCGATGGTCGAGCGCCGCCAGCTGCCTGGCGTCGTGCGGCTCCGGCGGCGGGTCCTGTTCCGCGCGGATGATTTGCTAGACTGGCTGGACCAGAAGCGCGCGCCATCACCAGAGGAGTAACTGGCGATGAGCGTCACAATCCGTCCGTATCGAAACGGCGGCTGGGAGGTCGATATCCGCGTGGTCACGCCCGACGGCACGCGGCAGTTGCGGGAGCGGAAACGCTCGCCGATATCGTCCCGATCGGCCGCGCTGCGCTGGGCCGAGGGTCGCGAACGAGCGTTGTTCGAGCGGCTCATGGATCCGGCGAAGCACACACCACGAAAGGAGGTCCCGACACTACGCGCGTTCGCGCCTCGGTTCCTGGACGGCCACTCGCGGGCCAACAGGCAGAAGCCGAGCGGGATCGCGGCCAAGGAGATGATCCTCCGCGTGCACCTGCTGCCCGCGTTGGGTCACCGACGGCTCGACACGATCAAGAACGAGGACGTGCAACGTCTGAAGAGCAACCTCCAGGCGAAGTCACCGAAGACCGTGAACAACGTCCTTGCTGTGCTGAGCGTGCTGCTGAAGAAGGCGGTCGAGTGGGAGGTCATCGAGCGGATGCCGTGCTCGGTCAAGCTCCTGCCGGTTCCGAAAGGATCCACCGCGTTCTACGACTTCGATGAGTACGAGCGGCTCGTCGAGGCGGCGCGCGCACACGATCCGCGAACGCTGCTCATCGTGCTGTTGGGCGGCGAAGCGGGGCTGCGGTGCGGCGAGATGATCGCGCTCGAGTGGACCGACGTCGGTCTGGTCAACCGGCAAGCCTGCGTCCGTCGGTCGGACTGGAACGGTCAGGTGACGACGCCCAAGGGTGGGCGACTGCGCCACGTGCCGTTGACGAGAAGGCTGGCGGCGGCGCTGGCCGAGCATCGGCACCTGCGGAGCGCGCGCGTGCTGCTGCAGGACGACGGTCAGCCGCTGACGAGGCAGATCGTCCAGACCCGGGCCAAGCGGGCGGCGCGGCGAGCCGGCCTGGCCGAGGGGATGAAGCCGGGACTCGGCGGCGTCCACATCCTGCGGCACTCGTTCTGTTCGCACCTCGCCATGCGGGGGGCGCCAGCGCGGGCGATTCAGGAGCTGGCCGGGCACAAGGACCTGGCGATGACCCAGCGCTACATGCACCTGAGCCCGGCGGCGCTGGACGCGGCGATTCGGCTGCTGGAGGAGCCGGCGGGAAGGCTGCAGGCCGGGCGTGGCGTGCAGGATTTTGGAGACGTGGGGGAGACGGCCCCCGGCGACGAAAAACGATCAATAAATCCGGGGGGAAAACTGGCGGTGAGGCAGGGATTCGAACCCTGGGTACAGGTTTTAGCCCGTACAACGGTTTAGCAAACCGCCGCTTTCGGCCACTCAGCCACCTCACCGCGGCAAGACTGACGAGTATAAACGACATTCGTCCTCTTGGAGGCCGGTCTCACCTGTTCCTCTGCCCCTGCGCCTCGCGCGCTGGCAGGTCTGTCGGCCGAGACCTAAGGGCTCGCGGTGGGGCGTGGCGGCTGCAGGGGAGACGCCTCGTCAGAGACTCAACCCGCGGCGATACCAGCGGAAGAGGTCGAACACCTGGTTCCGGCGATGGTCATCCACCCACCCCCTGCCGCCTGGGTCCGAGGCGAGGCCCACAGCGTGCGCATCGGGTCCGTCGAAGCGGGCGAGTACGCCGCTGATGCTGCGTCTGGTGGAGTCGTCGAGCAGATGCCGCGCATCGAGGCCCAGCAGGTGGGCGCACGTGTAGTCCCAGGGCACGCCGGCACCGTCGAACTCAACGCCGTACCGCCGTTCGTCGTCTTCGAGGTAGTGCTCGAGGCAGTGCAGCACGCCGGCGAGATCCTTTGGCGCACCTCGGTCGCTGAACGCAACCAGCTTGAGCAGGGCGTAGAGCGGCAGCGGTGCGAGCGGGAGTGTGAGCCCGCCTTCAATCGCGGTGGATACAGCTTGAGACACAACATGGCGGAAACCGGCCATGTTGAAGATCATGTCCTCGCCGAGTTGCAGCCGGTCGTCCGGGGCAATCGACTCGCTGTACGGGAGGATGTCCAGCATGCCCCCGCTCTTGTGACGCAGCCGATGCGCAAGCGCGGTGGGGTTGAAACCGTAGTCAGCGAGCTGGCGCTGCAGCGTGTCGAACTCTGCCCTCGTCTGCACGGCGACCACGACGTCCGCATCGTTGGTCATGCTGGCCGGACGGGCAGCCAGCAAGAGCTCGGGCACCAGCGCCCCAACAACCCCGAAGGGCACGCCCAGCTCCCGAAGCCCGTGCTCCAGATCCTCGAGGACCTTCAGCAGCGTCGGGTCAATGCGCGTCATCGTGCAGGACCATCGGGAGCAGCAGGTCGGCGGCCTCGAGCGCCTGCTCGGTGCCTCGGTACCGCAGCTCCGCGTACGCGAGGAGGTCGGGTGCCACAGGGATCCCGTCGTTGGCCGTGGGCGGGATGGCGAGCGGTCCAGGAGGCTCGACGACGAGCACGTTGCCGGCCCGGACCGCAGGTTGGGCGACGAGCGCCTTCTGCACGGCGCGGTCATCGAACAGGCCGACCGGTGCGTAGATCTCTGTCTCTTCAGCCCGGAAGAAGTGTGTGCGGCGATCGGCGGCGTCCGCGCCGGTAAGCGCCCACGCTGTACCGTGTTCGCCCAGGACGTCGGCAAGGCGGGCCACGAGCTCCGCCTTGCCTTCAGCACGAACCTGCAGCCGGCGTTCCCTGAGCGTGGGGCGAAGCGCCTCCACGTAGGCGTTGACCCAGAGCGCAACGAGTGCTGCCCGGTCTGGCAGCTGCCTCCCAGCCTTGCGGCCGACGAGCACGCCTCTCTGGCGCAGATCGTTGATGCACGCGCCAACGGTGCCAAGGGCCACATCGGCCTGTTCGGCAATCGTGCGGTACGGGGCATCGAGGAGGTCGGGCCGAACCAGGAGCGCCATCACGGTCTTGATCCACGCCTTGTGCGGACGCGCTGGTCCTCGAACCGGCTCTTTAAGCGGCCGGCGACCTTCGACGTGCACAAGCACCCCAGGGGCCTGAAGATGCGCGTTGCCCGCCAGGTCGATGTAGTCGATGCCGGCCCGCTCGAGCACGGCCGCGTGTTGGGTCCGGACGTGAGGCGCGAGGAGCAGCAGGCCGTCGGCGGCGTGCTCGGGCGGCAGGCCGGCGCGGCGGCGGAGCATGTGCTCGGCAATCACGGCGGCGTCCTGGAAACGCAGGTGCCGCTTCTCCGCAACGAGGTATCGCCAGTCGCCGTGGCCCGCGGTGAAGGTGAGGACGCCGTCGAACGGGTCCCCGGTGGTCGCCGGGCGGAGCTCGCCCTCCGGCACCCACTTGGTCAGGAGCGCGCGATAGGGCTCCAGTTCCGGCTGACGTCTCGGCCGAGGCATGTTCGACATATTATCTCGTTCATTAATAATGAACAAGATCGCGTGCCGAACACGCAGCTGCGTGGTGAGGCGATCGAGGCCGAAGAGCGGATCCAGACGATCTCAAGAGGGAGTCGGCCAGGCCTTGGAACAGGGTCCCTGACCAGGACGTCCCGAAGCAGGACGTCCCGTGTCAGAGCGTCAGAATCAGCGCAGGCCTGGCTCTGAACGTGTCGATCAGAACGTCACCGAGAACGAGCCGTTGGTCACCGACTTGTTGCCCGTGGCCCCCGTGCCCGGTACCGGCACCAGCGTGAACGAGAACGTGCCGGTGGCTCCGGTGGCGTTGATGGTCGAGATCGTCAGGGAACCGGAGCCGCCGGACGTGCTGGCGGCCCAGGAGCCCGTCGTGCCGGACAGCACGACCAGGTTGGCGTTGGTCGGGCTGGTCGCGCTGACCGAAGTGGTCCCCACCGCA
Organism: Acidobacteriota bacterium; assembly: GCA_013140955.1. Taxonomy (GTDB): domain Bacteria; phylum Acidobacteriota; class Vicinamibacteria; order Vicinamibacterales; family UBA2999; genus JABFRY01. The sequence goes on along the minus strand of JABFRY010000034.1, from coordinate 3,624 downwards.
GCCAGCGCGCCGAAGCCGAACGCAACGCTGTTGACGCCGTTGGCGGCCGCCGCTGCGAAGATGCCGCTCTGATTGGTGGCGGCGGTGGCGATGCCGTTGAAGGCCACGCCATCGATCTGCGCCGTAATCGTCCCCCGGCTCGTGGCCGGCGTCGGTCCCGAGTTCCCGCCAGCCGCCGGAGCCCCCGCTCCGCCGGTCGGCGCGGCAGGGTTGTTGTCTCCCCCGCACGCCACACACATCACCGCGATGGCACAGGCCATCGTCCACGCCGCCAGCCGAATCTTCATTCCCGCCTCCTTGTAGGCACACACCGTGATGCCCTCAGTATGCAAAGCGGGAACGGCGCCTGGAAGTGTTCAGCAGCGGACCGTCGACCGGCGTCCTACGGGCGCTTCTTGAACATGTAGCCCACCGACACGGACAGCACATCGTGTGACCAGTCCACGCCGGGGAAGTTGATCAGGTCGTCGGTGATGCCCTTGAGATAGCTGACCGTGGCGAACAGGCCGTTGGGATGCTCGTAGCCGCCCATGACCGTCACGCCCATGTCGAAGCGCTTGAAGTCGCCGATGGCGCCGTTGAACTCGTAGGTGTGGGTGTCGGTGATGGCGCCGCTCGTCACGTTGGTTCCGCTCAGGTTGACGCCGAAGTTCGGGCCGACGCCAAGGGAGAATCCTCCCGCGGGCTTGTAGACCGCCAGGATCGGCAGGTCCAGCGACGTCAACGTGATCGCATGGGTGTGATCCCCGGCCTCGAACGTCACACCCTTGCGGCCGATGAGCAGCTGTGGCTGGATGCTGAAGCGGCTGCCGAGGGCGATGTCGGTCACCGCACCCGCGTGGAACAGCCAGGCACTCTCTTTGCCACTCTCCACAACGGGCTGGGTGGTTGAAGCGCTGGCGATGTTGATCCCACCCTTGACGCCAAGGGCAACGCCCTGGGCGAACGACGGGGTGGCGGCGACGAGCAGGAATACGAACGACAGAACTGTTCTCTTCACGCGTCTACTCTCTCGTTGGTCAGGACATGGGGCTCTTCAGGGAGCACGGCAGTGTGCGCTTGGAGGGCGCTGGCGTCCTGATTTTCACAACGAGTGGGCGTGACGACGCGACGAGCGGGTGTCTGCCGCGCCCCCGCTCACTCCACGGGGGGCAGCGGCGACTGTGCCGGTCCGCCGATCACCTCGCCCGAAGGCGTGAAGCGTGAGCCGTGGCAGGGGCAATCCCAGGTCTGCTCGGCGGCGTTCCAGGCCACGAGGCATCCCATGTGCGTGCAGGCGGCGGAGCGAAGGGTGACGACGCCTTCGGGGTCCCGGTAGGCAGCCACGGTCGCGCCGTCACGGTCGAGTAGCTGGCCCTCGCCGCGTCGGACGCCCCGCAGGGACCTCGCCTCGACACCGGCAAAGCGGTCGCGGATCTTGTAGTACGGGTAGTCGGCGTTCTCCTTCATGTAGTCCCACAGGCCACGGGCCAGTACCTTCCGCTCGGGATCGAACAATGCGCTCCAGGGGTTGGGACGCTGCAGGATGGCGTCGGCGATCATCACGCCTGCCAGCGTGCCGAAGGTGAGCCCGTTACCTGCGTATCCGGTGGCCGAGTACTGGTGGTCGGCGCTCTGGCCAATGTAAGGGAGGCCGTCCGGCGTTTCGATGACCTGCCCGGACCACCGGTGCGTCACCTCCACGAGGGGCACGAGGCTCCGCAGCTGCTGCTCGAGGCGACGGTAACAGCCCTCGGTATCGGCCTCCTGGCCCGTCTTGTGGTCTTCGCCACCCAGGATGACCACGTCGTGATCCCCGTGTGGCTCGACGCGGAGGTAGTGATAGGGATCCGCCGTGTCCCACCAGAGGGCGTCGGGCACGACGCCGCGTGCGACACGCCCGGCCACCACGTAGCTGCTGTAGAGCGCCAGCTTGGTCTGAAAGAGCGACGCGTCGGCCGGAGAAGCCAAGCCCACCAACGGGTGGTGTGTGGCAAGGACGACATCCGTGCACGCCACCGTATGGCCGTTGGCCGTCACGCGGCGTGGCTGGTCGGAGAAGTCGTCGGCGGGTGAGTGCTCGTGGATGCGGCCGCCGAGACTGACGAAGGCGGTGGCAAGGCCCGCCAGGTACTTGCCCGGATGGATGCGCACCTGGTCCGCCACGCGCAGGCCTGGGCGGTCTACCAGCGGCACCGAGGCGACGAAGTCCACATCGAAGCCCAGCTCACGCGCCAGATCGGCTTCGGCCCTGAACTCGTCGGCCGCGTCGGCGCGTGTGCCGGCACGCCGCTCGGCGTCACGCCGCGGTTCGGCGCCGCCTGGGTCGCCAGCTCCTTGGTCGGCGCCGCCCGCGGCATCGCCCCGGGGCGCGTGCAGGTAGCCCTCCACCCAGGCGAAGCCCGCATCGATCTCGAACTGGCGCACGAGGCGGTCGATGGTGCCGATGGCGGCGAGGCCGGCGTCCCACACCGCCTGCGCATGGGAGCGGCCGAAGGCCTTCACCAGCTCGCCCAGCCGGGTGTCGGTGACCATGGTCACGTGCGCGCTGGTGTGACCCGTGTCGGCCGCGGCACACCGGCCGCGTTCCAGCACGATGACGCGCGTGCCGGCCTCCGCGAGGAGATACGCCGTCGTGAGGCCGGTGATACCGCCGCCCACGACGACCACGTCGACCTCGGCATCATCGGTCAGCCTGCCGAACTCAGGGACGATGGTGGCGGTGGCCCAGTAGGGGGTGGTGCCGCGGCTCTCGGGTGTCGCCATGGGTGTGCCCTTTCAGCGTCCGGTCTCGGCGTGCGGCGCGCAGTCACGCATCCACACCATGGGCGTCACTCCGCCGGCACGCGGCCGCTACTCGTCGGCCGGCTCGGCAGAGCCGGGCTCGGCCATGCGCCGGTGCTGTTCGGCCACGATGCCGGCCGGGGTGACGTTGGCCAGTGCGGCCTGCAGCTTGTTCTTCCAGCCGCTCACCACGTCGCCGTCGCCGCGCATCATGGCCTCGAACCCCACCTGCGCGACGTCGGCCGGATCGTCCTTGCTGCCCTGCCCCACCTTCGTGTCGAGCATGTCGGCCCGTTCGAAGAAGTTGGTGTCGGTCACACCGGGCATGAGGCACGTCACCGTCACGCCGCTGTCGTTCAGCTCGGCGCGCAGGGCGAACGAGAACGAATCGATGAAGGCCTTGGTGCCGTTGTAGACCGCGTGGTAGGTGCCGGGCATGAAGCCGGCGATCGACCCGGTGAGCAGGATGCGCCCCTGCCCCCGGCTGCGCATGGTGCGGCCGACGCGCTGCACCAGGTACACCGTGCCCGTGATGTTGGTGTCGATCACGTGACGGATGTCGTCGAAGTCCTGGTCGAGGAAGGCACCGCCCAGCCCGTGGCCGGCATTGGCGAGAAGCGCGTCGACCGGCCGGCCGGCCGCGGCGGCCAGCAGGCGATCGACGCCGTCCACGGTGGCCAGGTCGGCCTCCACCACGGTCACGTCGGCACCGATCTCGCGGAAGCGGTCCGCTGCCGCCCGGATCTCCGGGCGATCGGCTGCGACCAGCAGGTCGAACCCCTCACGGGCACACCGCCTGGCCAGCTCGAGGCCAATGCCCGAGGAGGCCCCGGTGACGATGGCGAATGGCTTGTGCATGGT
>JABFRY010000468.1 GCA_013140955.1 Acidobacteriota bacterium | reverse complement strand
ATGACAACGAACGCGGCCAGCAAGCCGCTCGGCCACGTCGGGCCGGGCGGTAAACAGCAGCGCAGGTCTTCCGCGCCGGCGTCGCACCACGCGACGCCGGTGACGCCAGCGACCGGCCGGCAGCTGGGTCACGTCGGGCAACCTGGCGGCAGGCGGAGGGCCGCCGGCCTGGCAGCGCCACTGAGAACCCACCCCGCGCCGACGCCCGCTCATGGCAAGCAGATCGGCCACGTCGGGCCAGGCGGGAGGCGGCGCAAGTCCTCGGCATGGCCACGGCTCATGCGTGAGTGGGCCCGCCAGCGCTGGGCGATGCAGGCGCGCCTATGGATCAAGAAGCCGTCCGCGCCGGAGGAAGAGGAGCCGGCTCGCGTGACGGCATCCCCAAAGGGGCGCGTCTTCGCCCCGGGACTGTTGCGCGGACGTACCACTCGCTAGCCTCAGCGCTGCTCAACCAGCACACTCCCACCCCTCAAGAAAACATCCACAATGGGACGCACCTACACAGCGACGGTCACGGGCGTGACCGTACCCGTCACCGCCGCCTTCGACATCTTCGAGCTGACGTCGCCAGCGACGGCCATCGCCAAGATCAAGGAGATCGTCTGCGGCATCTCGGGCACGGCCGACTTCGGCGACGCTCAAGCCGAGGGCCTCGACGTGCAGTTTCTGAAGGGCACGGGCACGACGAACAGCGGAAGCGGCGGCACGACGCCGACCGGCACCAAGCACGAGGACAGCGACCCGGCGGCTGCGGTCACGGTCGAGGCGTCGAATACGACCGTGGACTCAACGGCCACGCTCACCACCATGCGCAACGAGCCGTTCAACGTGCAGATGGGATTCCGCTACACACCGCCCGATGGCCTCGAATACAGGATGGCGCCATCCACGAGGTTCATCGTCCGGCTGCCGGCCGGCCCCGCCTCGGCGTTCACCGCGACGTGGCACGCATCAATCACCTGGGAAGAGATCGGCTAGCGCCGGCGCTGGCGCGTGGTTGACCAGATCCGCGTGGTCACCGTCACGGTGCCGAGCGGCAGCACCCTCGTGGACTTCACGCACCCGGAGATCACGGAGGCGTTCAGCGCCGCGATCTTCATCTACTCGGCGTTCACGACGGACGACACCGACAACGCGCACGGCGTGCTCGGCATCGGCTTCGTCGCCCCGGATCCTGGTGCCGGCACTGAAGAACAAGGGATGTGCTCGCACGCGCAGAGCGGGCAGAACACGACCCCAAACTGCGGGGTGCGGCACTCGATCGCCAACGCGGCCATCACCGTCGGCGACCCTGCCTCGGCCAACGCAGCGACGCCCATAGCCGTGGCCGCGTACTCGGCGTCCATCGCGGGTGGCGTGAGGATGAACTTCACCACGTCCGCGATCGACCTGAAGGTGACCGCGATTCTCTTCGCCGGCCTCGCACGCGCGTACACGGACGACTGTTCCTCGACCAGCGCTGGCGTTCACGAGTCGGTCGGGGGCACGACCGACTTCGAGCCCGACCTCGTGGTCTTCGCCGCCACCAGCAACGCTCTGAACACGAACCAGGCGGACGCGATCCCCAACATCGGGTTCGCCCTGAACAAGGCGGGCATCCCCCAGGTGTGCGCGGTCGTCAACGCCGACGACGCGACGGAGCCGAGCGACGCCGACGGGTACACGCGCACCGACGCGGCCTTCACCGCCTTCCTCGGCGGGATCCGTACCACGCCGGAGCACTCGGTCGTCACCAGCTTCGACAGCACCGGGTTCAATCACACGTCGAACGCGGGCAGCCCGGCCGCGCACTACCTGGCGCTGAAGTTCTCTGGCGCCGTCCGGATGGCCTGCGCGCACCTCGCCGCGCCGGGCTCGACTGGTGTGGCGGCGTTCAACGCCTTCGGGTTCACGCCCGACCTCGTGCTCGGGATGTCCACACTCCTCGGGTCTCTCGACACGCTCATCGACGGGCCGACGGCCTCCTGTTCCGGCTTCTTCGTGACGGGCAGGCACGGGTCGAGGTCCTACACCTGGCACCACGAGGAGGGCCTCACCCTCGGGGGCGCGGTCGTCGCCAACGCCAACTCGCGCCAGGAGGACGTCGCGGTGCTCACCTACGAGCACACTGGAGGGATCGCCCAGCGCGCGACGTGGGCGGGCGCGTCGGGCGGCGGCGGATTCCTACTCGACTTCTCGGTGGCGACGGCCGGGCACCTGACGGCGCTGGGCATCCAGCTAGCGCCGAACCCGCCGCTGATGCCGCACGGCGCCATGCGCGCGGCGCCCGGAGCCGACCGCGCACGCCCGCGCCGAGTCTGGGTGGGCGGCAAGCTGAAGCGGCTCTCTTCCCTCTTCGCGCGCCTCGCGTGGACCACGCAACGGTGGGCCGCATTCGACCGGGTACACCACAGGCGTCGCGTTCCGCAGACGATCCGCCCGGTCGGCCTGCCCAGCGACGAGGAGACCAAGGGCCGCGCGCTCGCCCCCGGCCTCGTGCGCGGGCGCACGCTGTCGGTGACCGACGGATCGGTTGGCCGGGTGCTCACGCCCGGGCTTGCGCGTGGACGGACGACCGGGCCCGGCGTAGCATCGCCGGACATAGAGCCATGACCGCCCTCGAAGTTCACGGCGAGTCGTTCCAGGGGACCGACTTCTACCTCGACGCCGCCGTCACGATCGCGTCCGACACCTCGGACGACGACGTGCTGCTCGTGACCAGCGACGTCTCGGGCTCCATCTCCCTCGACATCTTCGAGGCCGGCAACGCGACCGCCGTCTATTCGACCACCTTCGCCGCATCGACGGTGATCGTGAACACGCCGCTGCCTTGGCGCCTCGACTCCATCGGCCGCAACTTCCGGAAGAAGATCGCCGATGCGACGGTCGGCGCGGGCGGCACGGTCCTGAGGGGCGGGCGGGACTACGACTGCATCGTCCGGATCCCGACGGTGGCCGACGGGACCCTGCGCCTCAAGTTCGTGCAGACGATCAAGCCGATTCAGGTGTAGCGCCGTGCCCTTCAAGAAGGGCGGCCCAGGCATGCCCGGCACGCACCCACCCCATGTGGGCTTCCAGA
>JABFRY010000537.1 GCA_013140955.1 Acidobacteriota bacterium | reverse complement strand
GAGCAGGTACCTGAACCCCATCGCCTTGCGCGCCAGCGTGGCGGCGATCTTCAGCTTCGGCAGGCGAATCGCCGGGTCGAGGAACAGTTCGGCCGGGTCGTACCCGGGCTTGCGGTGGATGTCCACGGTGCGGGCGAAGTCCGGGGCGCGGGCATCGTCGTGCCAGTAGTAGTAGGTGAACCAGGCGTCGGACTCGGCAATGGCGACCAATTCGCCGCTCCGTTCGTGGTCGAGCCCGATGGCCGCCTGCTCGCGGCGATCCAGCACCGCCTCTACGCCCGGCAGCGCGGCGACGAGCCGCTGCACCGTGGGCACGAGCGACGGGTCCTGCACGTAGATGTGGGCCACCTGGTGATCCGCCACGGCGAAGGCCCGGCTCGCGCCTGCGTCGAACGAGTCGGTGCCGAGTTCGTCGCGGACCTGCAGGAGGCCTGCGTCCCGCAGGGCGCGGTTGATGTGCACCTGCCGGCTCACGGGCACGATGCCGTAGTCGGAGACCACCACGATCCGGCGCCCGCGCTGGCGGCAGTGCGCGATGAGCCGTCCGCACACGGCGTCCACCGCCGAGAGACTCGCCGCGATGCGTGGGTCGTGGGGCCCGAAGCGCTGCAGGTCGTAGTCGAGATGGGGCAGGTACACGAGCAGGAGCGTGGGCGAATGCCACGTGTCCACGCGCATCGAGGCCTCGGCAATCCACTCGCTCGAGCGGATGCCCGCGTTCGGTCCCCAGAAATCGAAGAGGGGGAAGGTGCCCAGCTCCGCAATCAGTCTGTCGCGGAGATCCGCGGGAGACGAGTAGATGTCCGGCAGCTTCCGTCCGTCGGAGGGATAGATCGGGCGCGGCGTCACCGACCAGTCCACGGTGGCGTACATGTTGAACCACCAGAACATCTGGGCGCAGGTGAAGGCCGCGTCGCGGTCACGGGCTGTATCCCATACCTTCGGGCCCTGCACCAGCTGGTTGGCCTGCCGCCAGAACATCACCTGGGCGAGATCGCGGAAGTACCAGCCGTTGGCCACCACGCCGTGTCCCTGGGGCCGAAGGCCCGTCAGGAACGTCGCGTGCGCCGTACAGGTCACGGCGGGCACCACCGCCCGCAGGGGCGCCATGGCGCCCTCGCGGGCCAACGCGGTGAGGTTCGGGGTGTGGGGGCCGAGCAGCTCCGGCGTCAGACCAACGACGTTGAGGACGGCCGTGGGGTACATGGCGGCAGGCTACTGCGCCGCCTTCACCTGTTCGCCGCGGAGCACCGAGTTGTCCTGGAACTTCTGGGAGCGGTCCACCGTGGGACGTGCCTCGAGTTCCGCCACGTCCATGCGGCCGCTCTGCGCGAAGAACGCGACCGGGTTGTGCCACACGATGATCTCGATCGTGTCGTCGGGAATGCCCTGCGCGCGCATCACGTCGATGGTCTTCGGCACCTTGAGCGGGTCGCTGATGCCCCAGTCGGCCGCGCTGTTGATGACGATGCGGTCCGTGCCGTACTTCTTCACGATGCCGGCCATGCGCTGCTCGTCCATCTTCGTGTTGGGATAGATGGTATGACCCGCCCAGCAGCCGCTGGCCAGCACGATCGGCAGCGTTTCCTCGTTGTTGTGGTCGATGAGCACGCGCTCTTCGGGAAACTTCAGCTTCCTCACGAGCTCGATGGTCCGGACGGTGCCCTGCTTCTTGTCCCGGTGCGGCGTGTGGACGAGCACGGGAAGGTCGAACTCGCGCGCCAGCTCGATCTGCCGCGCGAACACGTCCTCTTCCTCCTGGGTCTGGTCGTCGTAGCCGATCTCGCCCACCGCCACGACGCCGTCCTTCGCCAGGTACCGCGGCAGGACGTCGAGGACCTCACCCGACAGCTTGGGGTTGTTCGCCTCCTTCGGGTTCAGGCCAATCGTCGAGAAGTGCCGGATGCCGAACTGCGAGGCACGGAAGCGCTCCCACCCGAGCAGGCTGTTGAAGTAGTCGATGAAGCTGCCCACCGTCGTGCGCGGCTGGCCGAGCCAGAACGCGGGCTCGACGACGGCCAGGATGCCGGCGGCGGCCATGGCCTCGTAGTCGTTGGTGGTGCGGGACGTCATGTGGACGTGCGGGTCGATGATCTTCATGGGTGTGCCTGCGTACTGCCGATCGGGGTGGTCACGAGCGCGATGTCGGCAGGGACGGTCCTGCCGGCGGCCGTGCGCTCGGCCGCGTAGTCGCCCGCCATGCGGGCGAGTTCAGGATTCAGCCGGCCGTCGAGCCCCCGGACGCGCGCCAGCGGCACGTTGTTGAACAGGGCCTTCAGGATCATCTGGTTGAAGCTGCTGTCCGGGAAGTATCGAGCCGGATAGGGGTTGTCGCACGCCACCGCGGCAAACAGCGGGATGATGTTGGTGCGGCAGGCGTCGATGACGAGCGGAAGGAAGCGCTCGGGCGCGGGCAGGGCCGCGACGGTGCGCAACCAGCTTTCCTGCTCCCGGCTGTCGCCCTGCTCGTAACAGGCCACCACGTCGGCCTCGAACCCGCCCGGGTCGGGGCTCGCGGTCCCACGCTGCAGCAGGAGGAGGGCACGGGCGGCGTCCTCGAGGGTCCACGCGCTGGCGTCGCCATCCGGCGTGTCGAGGGCCAGTGGGGCCTTCCCCACGCGCCGCGATGCCCCCGTGTAGGCCGTGAGCAGCTGGTTGAGCGTGCCGCTGCCGGCTGCGGCCAGGGCCGCGTCGAGCCAGGAGGCCCCGGCTGCATCGAGGCGGGACCGGAGGGCGGTGGAAAGTTGTTCGCTCGTCGGTGGCATGTCGCGTCCGGGGGGCAGCGCGGTGGTACTGTACCGAAAGCGCCGGCACCTTTCAACGAAGGCGCCCTGGCGGATTGACAGCGTGTACCCCTGCAGCCAAGATCGACTGCAGTCCAGACTTTCTTTAGCCGAATAGCCGAACATGACCGACACGTCCCGCCAGGGCCCCGGCGCGGCCCTGCCCAATCCTGCACTGATCATGCGCCTCGCCATGGCGCACCGTTCCTCGATGGTGCTCTTCGCCGCGACAGACCTGGGCGTGTTCACCGCCCTCGGCGACGGCCCCCGCACGGCCGCGGAGATCGCCGAGGCCACCGGCACCGTCACCGAGCCCCTGCGCATGCTGCTCGAAGCCGCTGCCGCCGAGGGGCTGCTCACGGTCGCCGAGGGGCGGTACGAGAACACCCCGATGGCCGCTGCCTTCCTGCGCCGCGACACGCCGGCCTATATCGGCAACGTGCTGAAGTACGCCGAGAACCTGTACCAGCCGTGGGGCAGTCTCGCGCAGCTGGTACGCACCGGCCGGCCCGTGATCGATCCGGAGAGCATTCTGGGCGACGACAAGGCCAAGACCCGGGCGTTCGTCTTCGCGATGCACGAGCGCGCCCAGGGGCTCAGCGCCGTGCTGCCGCACGGGGCCGATTTCTCCGGTCGCCGGCGCCTGCTCGACGTCGGCGGCGGTCCTGGCACCTACTCCATCGGGCTCGTGAAGCGCACACCGGGCCTCAGCTCCACCGTGATGGACCTGCCGGGCGTACTCGAAGTCACCCGCGAGATCGTCCACGACAGCGGCTGTGACGACCGCATCTCGCTCGTGCCCGGCGACTACCGGACCACGGAGTTCGGGACCGGGTTCGACGCGGTCCTGCTCTCCGGCATGATGCACCGCGAGACGCCGGCCACTTGCCTGGCGCTGCTGCGGAAGGCATTCGCGGCGCTGGAGCCCGGCGGCATGGTGGTGGTGAGTGACGTGTTCTTCGAGGACGACACCCGCACCACGCCGCCCTTCTCGCTCTACTTCGCCCTCAACATGATGCTCACCAGCGAGGAAGGGTCGGCGCACGCCAAGACCCAGATGGTGGCCTGGATGCAGGAGGCCGGGTTCTCCGGTGTCGACCTGCGGCCGCTGCCCCCGCCCAATCCTCACACCCTGGTGGTCGGGACGCGACCGTGACCGGGTCCCGCCCGCACGACGCCGTGATGGAGCGGGTGATGACGCCGGACCGGCCGCCGATGTGGCTGGTCTGGGCCACGGGCGCCCTCGGCCTGGCCGTGCTCGGCATGGCCGTCGCCGAGACCAACCTGTGGATCCACTACCTGATCGACGGCGGCGAGTACGTGAGCCTGGCGGGGCTCGTATTCATCCTGGGCGCTGGTGTGGCGCTCTACGCCCGCCAGCGCCTCCTCGTCTCGCTGCCCCTCAGCCTGCCCTGGCTCCTGTTCCCGGTGATCACCCAGGGCGATCAGCTGATCGACAACCTGTCGATCACCTGGATGCGCATCATCGTCCACGTGCTGCTCGCCGCCATCTTCGCGACGCCCGTGTTCCTGGTGGTGCTCGGGGCGCGGTACGGGCTGGCCCCGTCTGGCGCGCCGCGGCGGCCGGGTCTGCTCCTGCGCCTCATTCCGGGCCTGGCGCCCATGGCCGAGGGCCGCGTGCGGGAGGGCAGCGCCTATCTGGCCACGTTCCTCTTCCTGCTGCTCACGTGGGTGGCCGTGCAGTTCCTCGGGCAGCTGATGGTGATCACGCTCATCGTGATGGGGTGGGCGGCGCTCGTGTGGGGAAGCGGACAGGACGCGCCGGCCGGCTCCGGACGGCGGCGCAGCGAGCGTTTCGCGCTCGTGCTGCTCGTCGCCGGGGTGGTCGTGTCCTTCGGCCTGTACATCGGCTACAAGAACCGGCCCGGCGCCTATCAGGGAAGCCCCGCCTACTACATGGATCCGGCGCAGCAGGACTCGGGCTTCCGTCTCGACCGCGTGCCCGTGCCCCCGGCTGCGCCCACCGTGCCCGCCGAGGCCGCGGGCGTCGAGACGGCGCTCACCACCTACGCGCGGGCCTTCGAGCGTCTCCTTGGCGGGTACTACATCCTCGATCGCAACTACAACTACGACTTCCACAACCGCCTCTTTCTCAGGTCCACGCCGCTCCTGGCGAACTACCGCTCCGTCGGCCTGACACGGGTGGGGGAGGCCGAACGGCTGCACCAGGAGGCGGAGGGTGCCTTCGTCGCCGTGCGCGCCACCCTCGCGCCGGGCGATCCGCTGGCGGCGCTGCTGGACGACGTCCGAGCCTACGCCGACTTCAACTTCGGGCGCGCGCCGACCCTCGAGCGCATGAGTGGCGGGTTCGAGCAGACGCAGGCCGGCCTGCAGCACGCTACCCACCTTTTCGAGGGGGAAGGCAAGGTCTTCAGCGAGCGGCTGGGTGAGCTGCTCGACAAACATGCCGGGGTCCTCGGTGCTCCGACGCTCCAGCCGGTCGTCGGGGAGTTCACCCGGATCGGCCGGGAGGTGCAGGGCACCTACGCCGACCGCATCGTCGGATTCTGATGGCGGGGGGCGCCGGTCGGCTCAGCCTGCAGCACCGGATCGTCCTCCCGTTTGCCGCGGTGGCGCTGGTGGGCACGACGGCCGCCGCCTGGGTGGCGCTGTCGGTGTCGTCCCAGGCGCTCGAGACACGCGTGCGGACCCAGATCCGCAGTACCGCCACCGCTGTTGCGCGCAGCGACTTCGCCCTCAATCCGGCCGTGCTGCGCAACGTGCAGCAGATCGTCGGCGCGGAGGTCATCACCTTCGGGACCGACGGGGCCGTGCTGGCGTCGAGCCTCGAGGGACCCGGGGATCCCGAGCTCGTGCGCGTGACCCGGGAGGCGGCGGCCACCGTGACGCTCGGCGCGGAACCGACGGTGGTGGCGCTCGACTGCGGCACGCCCTGCCTGGTGGCGTTCCATGCCGTCCAGGGGCGTGACGATGCGCTCGTCGCCATCGTCGCCGACACGTCGCCCCTGGCCGACTCCACGGCCGCTGTGACCAGGGCCATCCTCTTCGCGGCGGGCGCCAGCCTGCTCGTCATGGTCTTCGTCAGCCAGTTCGTCGCGCGCCGCGTGACGGCGCCGCTCGACCGCCTGGTGCGCTTCGCGCGCGACGTGTCACCCGGGGCGACGAGCCAGCGCGCCGAGGTGGGGGACGACGAGGCGGGGCGCCTCGCGCAGGCCTTCAACGACATGCTCGACCGGCTCGACCGGTCGCAGCAGGCTCTGGTGCGCTCCGAGAAGCTCGGTCTGGCCGGACTGCTCGCGGCACGCGTGGCGCACGACATCCGCAATCCCCTGTCCTCGATCAAGATGCAGACGCAGCTGCTCAAGGCGCGTCTCACGGGCGATGCCGAAGACCAGGAGACGCTGGCGGCCGTCCTGCGCGACATCGTGCAGGTCGAGTCCGTCATTCGCGATCTCATCGAGCTGGCACGGCCGGGTGAGCTGCGGCGCCGGCCCTGTTCGGTGAACACGGTGGCGCGGGATGCGCTCGAGCAGGTAGCCCACCAGCTGGCGCATCGCCGTATCGCGGTGGCGACACACCTCGACGAGAGCTTGGCGCAGGTACCGCTCGACGAGCCGCGCTTCCGGCAGGCGCTGCTCAACGTCATCGTGAATGCCGCCGAAGCCATGACGAGCGGAGGCACCCTCGAGGTGTCGTCGCGCCGGTCTGCCGGCGACGAGGGTATCGAGCTCGAGGTGGCCGACGACGGTGCCGGCATCGACCCCGCGATGCTGGCCCGCGTGTTCGATCCCTTCGTCTCGACCAAGCGTGACGGGGTGGGGCTCGGGCTCGTGAATGCGCGATCGGTGGTGGAGGCCCACGGCGGGAGCCTCCTGCTCGACCACCGCCAGCCCCGGGGCACGCGAGCCGTCTTTCGGCTGCCGCTGGAGCATGTAGAATCGCCGGAGAGTCATGGCTGACATCCTGGTGGTGGACGACGATCAGGCCGTAGCCTCCGCCTTCGAGCGCTTCCTGCGCCACGAGGGCCACGTGTGCCGGGTGGCCAGCAGCGCCGAGGACGCCGAGCGCGAGATGGCGGCCCACGATCCCGACCTCGTCCTCATGGACATCCGCATGCCAGGCGTGGACGGCCTCGAAGCGCTCACGCGCCTCCGTAGCCGGTTTCCCCAGGTGGACGTCGTGATGATGACGGCCTACGGCACCAGCCAGACCTCCATCGATGCCATCCGCGCCGGCGCCTTCGACTACCTCACCAAGCCGCTCGATCTCGACCAGCTCCGGACGGTCATCGGCCAGGCCCTCACCGCCAGGGCGGGCCGCGACCACGTCGAGGCGCCCGAGGGCGGGGCGGGTGAGCCGGCGGTCAGCCTCGTGGGCGAGACGCCGTCGATGCTGGCCGTCTACAAGATGATCGGGCGCCTGTCGGTGAACGACGTGCCGGCCCTGGTCCTTGGCGAGCGCGGGACCGGTCGCCAGCTGGTCGTGCGCACGATCCACGACAACAGCGACCGCCGTCACCTGCCGTTCGTCTCGCTCGATTGCGCGTCATCCACGGAAGCTGCGATTGCGACCGAGCTGTTCGGCCAGGGGGCAGGCACGGTGCATCTGGCTTCGGTGCACGCCCTGCCTGTCAGCCTCCAGCAGCGCCTCGCGATAGCGCTCGAGCAGGCCCGCGCCGGCGGGTACGGCCCGAAGCTCCATGCGAGGGTGCTGGCCTCCACCGACCACGACCTGGCCGGAGAGGTGCAGGCCGGCCGCTGGAATCGCGCGCTGTTCGAGGCGCTGTCGCTCATCACGCTGCAGCTGGCGCCGCTCCGCGACAGGCGGGACGACATTCCCGTCCTGGTGCGGCACTTCATCCACCGGTTCAACGAGGAACTGAACCGCACCATCCGGGGCGTGGACGAGCAGGTGCTGCGGAAGCTGCGCGATCACGCGTGGCCGGGCAACGTCGGCGAGCTGGAGAGCGTGATCAAGCGGGCCTCCATCGTGACGCGCAGCGACGTCATCACGCTCGAAGACGTGGGCGACGTGCTGGCCGGCAGCCGGTTCTCCGGCCGCCTCGATGCCGAGTCGGCGCTGTGCCGCGCGGCGCGGCTCTCGCTCCAGGAGCGGCTCGTCGAATCGTCCCGCAGCGCCGATGGGTCCGTCTTCCACGACATCGTGGATCTGGTCGAGGCCACGCTGGTGAAGGAGGCGCTCGCCATCACCAACGGCAATCAGGTGAAGGCCGCCGAGGTGCTCGGCGTGAACCGCGCCACGCTGCGGAAGAAGATCGTCTCCGAGAACTAGCCATTCTTCATCTTCACCCGGAACCACAGCCAGCCGGCGCCGCCGGCGGCAATCAGGATCACGACCGCCGGCAGCAGGCTTCCCGTGTCGCGCGACATCGCGCCCGCCCACGCGTACACCACCACCACGGGGGCCGTGCCGATGAGCGACGCCAGCAGGAACGATCGCCGGCGCATGCCCGACAGGCCCGCGACGAGGCTCATGGTCTCCATCACTACGGGGAGCGCGCGCGAGACGACGATGGCCGCCGCGCCGTGCTCCGCGAACAGACCGCTGAAGCGCGCGTAGTCGTCCTCGCCGATCATCCGCGCCGACGCGCGCTGGCCGTAGCGGCGGACCAGCTCGAAGCCGACCCACTCGCCGGCAATCGAGCCGACGAGCGAGATGAGCGCCCCCCAGAACACCCCGAACGCCGCGCCGCTCAGCACCATGACGAGGCTCGAGGGCACCGGCAGGAACACGTCCACGGCCAGGAGGATCACGATGGCGAGGGCACTTCCGGTGCCGGCCGTATCGAGCCATCCCGTGACCATGCCCTCGAGATCGATGCCCAGGACGTTTTCCACGAGCAGCTTCGAGGCGATGGCGACGGCCGCGAGCAGGGCCGTGAGCAGGAGCACCCGTTTCATGCGGCGTGCCCGCTCGACGCCTGCGCATGGTCCGGACCTGGTCCGCGCGCCGCGCGCCGGCCGGGAAGGATCCGCTGCGCCAGGATCTCCCCGATGAAGCCGAGCGCGGCGGCGAGCACGAGCCAGCGCCAGAGGTCCACGTACTGCGGCGGGCGTCCCTCGCGAAGTGGATGCTCGCCGTCGGCGACGACGCGGCCTCCGGTGGCGGAGGTCACCTGCGCGAGCAGGGCGCCGTCCACGCCGCCGGTCAGGCGTTCCAGGATGCCCGACCAGTACAGCCCGCGCAGGGCGCGATACTCACGGCCCGACGCCTGGTCGGTCATCGTCACCGTCACGACGTACCGGCCCGCGCGGGCGGGCACGAAGGTGGCGCCGTAGCGGCCCGGAAGGTCCTGCACGAGGGCCAGGGTCGAGGACTCGCCCTCGGGTCCCGAGATGGTGACCTGCCCGCGGAGCCCCGTGAGCGGCTGCTCCCCGGCGTCGTAGGCATCGATGACCAGGTGCGCGCCCGACACGTCCTGGGCGATGTCGATGACGAGCCCTGCATCATCGGCGCGCCGGCTGGTCCACTGCGCGACCTGTACCCAGAGCGTCCCCGACTCCCCCCAGGCGCGCAGGTCGTGCGACCACGGCGACGACAGATCCGCCGTGAAGACCGCCGTACGGCCGAGGCCCGCATTGGCTGTCGCCAACACCGGATCGGCCAGGTGCGAGCGCAGCGCCACCTGGGCCGACGGCCGCGCCATCGACACGACGTAGCCGCCCATGCGCGGAAGGGCGGTGCGGTCCAGGCCGTCGAGCACCGGGTGCGTCCCTGCGGCCAGCGTGAAGGGTTCCTCGACCGTCGTGCCGCCGGCCACCCGCGAGGCTTCGCGCGCCATGATGGCCGGCAGGTCACGCACATCGGCCGGGAAGAACGACCGGCCTCCGGTGGCCTCGGCCAGCGCACGCAGCCCGTCCCGATCCGCGTCTCCGCCGAGCGCCACGAGCGACACCTCCACAC
>JABFRY010000283.1 GCA_013140955.1 Acidobacteriota bacterium | reverse complement strand
CCGCTGCCCGGCAGGCTGGCGCACGCCCGCCCCAGGGCGGCGGCCAGCGCCGGTCCCTCGCGGCCTGCCAGCCGGTCGACGAGCGGTGTGCCGGGGACCACGCCCTGCCAGAGGGCACGTCGAGCCGGATCCCACTGCAGGGGGGGAGCCACGTCGAAATGCAGCGCCCCCTGCTGGCGGGCCTGCCAAAGGGCCACGCACTCCGCATGGAGCCGCGCGCCCCGGTCATCGGGGAACACCTTCACGAAGGCCCGTGGCGCGGCCCCGGTGGTGGCCAACGTGCAGCGTTGCAGGGGTCGGTACCGGACGACCCGCATCGGTGTCTGTTCGACCACCGCGCGCAGCGTGAGCAGGCCGGGATCGTCGGGGAACCGCCAGCTGGCCATCCACCCGAGGCCGTCGAGCGGAGCCGGCTCGCCATCCGCGTCCTCCGACGGGCGGTCCGTGAACAGCAGCGTCACGCAGGTCTCCGCGCCCCCCGGGCTCTCGAACGACAGGACGCCGTAGGGCTCGCGGGTGGGCGAGAGGCGGACGTAGGCCCGCGTCAGGGCCGGGGACTCCGTCCACCAGCCACGACGCAGGCCAGAAGCCACCAGCGCGTCGAGTACCCGCTGCTCGTTCCCGGCAGAGAGACTGGCGCCGCCGTCAGTCGAGGAGGCCGAGGGGGTATCAGGTGCCGTCATGTGCGGAGGCCCGCGACGCGGCGCCCTGCGTCACGCTCGCGGAGCGAGCACGACCACACGCCGACCGGTTCGTCGCCCGGCGCGATGACGTAGAGCCATCGCGCGTGTACGGGCAGGGCCATCACGTCGGTCCTCGCCAGCCCGAGCAGGGCGCCCAGCAGGACCCGTGTGGAGTTGCGGTGCCCGATCACCAGGACGTTCTCCCCGCGGTGTGCGGCCAGGGTCGGGCGCAGCCATTCGAGGACGCGGGTTTCCATCTCGACGTAGCTCTCACCCCCGCCGGGCATCCGGAAGTGCTCCCGGTCGAGCAGGCGCGCCTGCCACAGCCGTCCGATCTCCGACTCGGGGTCGTCGCGCTGCTGGCCCTCGGCGATCCCGAAGTGCTGCTCGCGGAGCGCGGCGCTCGGCTGCACCCGCAGTGCGAACCGTTCGGCGGTGGGCGCAGCGGTCTGTATCGCGCGGTCCAGGTCGCTGCTGTATACGGCATGCAGCGACTCGTCCGCCAGCGCCTCCGCCATCCGCGTCGCCTGTGCGTGGCCCTCGTCCGCCAGCGGCGGGTTGGCCTGCCCGCTGACACGCTTGGACTTGTTCCAGACGCTGCGTCCGTGCCGTGCCACGAAGACGCGGCGCGGCCACACGCCGGGATCGCGCGGAAGGTGGCTGTCGTGGATAGTCACGTGAAGGCGAAGTCGCTGACCGAATGCTCCACATCTATCACACCCTGCGGGTCCCGGACAGGGAAGGGCGTGACCTGCGACGGCAGCAGCGCTCGGGCGGCTGCGCGTTCCGTGGACACACGACGGTGCTACCCTTCACGAACTGACACACGACATCGACGAAAGGGAGGCATCGTGGCCAAGACACGAGGCACGCGCAAGACTCGCAGGGCTGGTACATCCGACCCCATGATCGACATCGGCATCCCGACCGCCCAGCGGCGCCAGGTGGCCCAGGGGCTGTCGCGCCTGCTGGCCGACACCTACACGCTGTACCTGAAGACGCACAATTTCCACTGGAACGTGACCGGCCCCATGTTTCAGACGCTGCACCTGATGTTCGAGGGGCAATATACCGAGCTGGCGCTGGCCGTCGATCTCGTCGCCGAGCGCATCCGCGCCCTGGGGCACCAGGCGCCGGGTACGTACCTCCAGTACCAGGAACTCACCTCCATCCCCGAGACGACGGCGGTGCCGGCGGCGGCCGTCATGGTGTCGCAGCTCGTGGAAGGCCAGGAGGCCGTGGTCCGGACCGCCCGCGAGGTGTTCGAGGTGGCCGACCGTGCGTCGGACCAGGTCACGATGGACCTGCTCACGCAGCGCATGCAGATCCACGAGAAGAGCGCCTGGATGCTGCGCAGCCTCCTCGAGTAGCCCACACCCCCGGCACACGGCGGGGCGGGCGTGTGCCGGGGCAGGTCGTCGCCCTGGGCGCCGGCCTGTCGCGGCAGCGCCGCTCCCGGGACGGTCCGGGCGATCGTGGTGTGTGCAGCTACGCGCAGGCGTCGGCAACGACGGACCAGCCGACAGACCTGCGCCCAGGAGACACGAGCCTCGTCAGGGGGCCTCGTGGCAGGGGCTCCTCCCGACATGACGGCGGGACGCGCCGGGCGCCCGATCAGCCACGGCCGCTTCGCTGGCGGGTGAACCCGGGCCGGCCGCCGGCCGATTACGCCTGCGCATCATCCGTCATCGTTGGCGCAGGGAGAGCGTATGCCGTCGCCCAGCAGGACCGCGTTCGAGTACGACAATCTGGCCCAGGACCGGCGCTCGTTGCAGCGCTCGCTCGCCAACCGGCTCATTTACACCGCCGGCAAGGATCCCGCGACGGCCACCCGGCGCGACTGGTTCTATGCCACGGCCTACACCGTCCGGGAGCGCCTCATCGAGCGCTGGATGGAGACGCAGCGCGCCTACTACCGGGCCGATGCCCGCCGGGTCTACTACCTGTCGATGGAGTTCCTCACCGGGCGGCTCCTCACCAACAGCCTGCTCAACATGGGCTTCCACGACGAGTGCCGTGATGCGCTGTGGAGCCTGGCCCTCGATTACGAGGCCATCCGGGACGTGGAGCAGGACGCGGCCCTGGGCAACGGCGGCCTGGGACGGCTCGCCGCCTGCTTCCTCGACTCCATGGCGACACTGTCGCTGCCTGGCTACGGCTACGGCATCCGCTACGAGTACGGGATGTTCCAGCAGCGCATCGAGAACGGCTACCAGGTGGAGCATCCCGACACGTGGCTGCGGTACGGGAATCCCTGGGAGTTTCCCCGTCCCGAGGTGCTGTACCCGGTGCGATTCGGCGGCCAGGTCGTCGAATACGCGGACGAGCGGGGGCGCCGGCGCTTCCACTGGGTGGACACCGACGACGTCATGGCCATGGCGTTCGATACGCCCGTCCCCGGCTACGGAACGACCACCGTCAACAACATGCGGCTCTGGTCGGCCAAGGCGACCCACGACTTCGACCTGCGGTACTTCAACGAGGGCGACTACATCAAGGCGGTGGCCCAGAAGAACGAGTCGGAAAACCTGTCACGCGTCCTCTACCCGGACGACAGCACGCGGATGGGCCGCGAGCTTCGCCTGAAGCAGCAGTACTTCTTCGTGTCGGCGTCCCTGCAGGACATCGTGCGGCGGTATCTCGCGCATCACGACGACCTGGACGGCCTGCCGGGCAAGGTCGCCATTCAGCTCAACGACACGCACCCCTCGCTCGCCATCCCCGAACTGATGCGCCTGCTGGTCGATCAGCACGGGCTCGACTGGGACCGCGCGTGGGATATTGCGCGCCGCACGTTCTCGTACACCAACCACACGCTGATGCCCGAGGCGCTCGAGACGTGGCCTGTGGCGCTGTTCGAGCAGGTGCTGCCGCGCCACCTCCGCATCATCTACGACATCAACCACTGGTTCCTCGAGGGCGTCCGGCGACGGCACCCCGGTGACGTGGACCGGCTCCGTCGCCTGTCGCTCATCGACGAGGCTGGTGAGCGTCGCGTCCGGATGGCGCACCTGGCCATCGTCGGGAGCCACACGGTGAACGGGGTATCGCAACTGCACACCGACCTGATGCGCCAGACCGTGTTCGCCGACTTCGAGGCCGAGCGCCCCGGCGCCATCGTCAACGTGACCAACGGCATCACGCCGCGTCGGTGGCTCAATCAGGCCAACCCGGAGCTGTCGGCCCTGGTGTCGGGCCTCATCGGAAGCGGGTGGACGCGCAACCTCGCGGAACTCGCACGGCTCCAGGCGTTTGCCGGCGACCCGGCGGTGCAGCAGCGGTTCCTCGAGGTGAAGCACACACGGAAGGCGCTGCTGGCCACCCGCCTCGGCGAACGGCTCGGGGTCACCGTCGACGCCTCGTCCCTCTTCGACGTGCACGTCAAGCGCATCCACGAGTACAAGCGCCAGCTGCTGAACCTGCTGCACGTGATCACGCGCTACAACCGCATCAAGGACGGGCGGGCCGGTGACGTGCCGGCCCGCACCGTCATCTTCGCGGGCAAGGCCGCGCCTGGCTACGCGATGGCGAAGCTCGTCATCAAGCTGATTCACGCCGTCGGCGACGTGGTGAACCACGATCCCGCAATCGGCGGCCAGCTGCGTGTCGCGTTCGTGCCGGACTACAACGTCTCGAACGCCGAGCGCATCATCCCGGCCTCCGACCTCTCCGAGCAGATCTCGACCGCGGGGACGGAGGCCTCGGGCACCGGCAACATGAAGCTCGCCCTCAACGGCGCGCTCACGATCGGCACCCTCGACGGCGCCAACATCGAGATGCGCGAGGCGGTGGGCGCGGACCACTGCTTCATCTTCGGACTGGACGCGGAGGGCGTCCGCAACCGACGGGCAGCTGGCTACGATCCCTGGCAGGAGTACCACGCGCACGAGGAGCTTCGTCGCGCGGTGGACATGATCGCCGATGGGTACTTCTCGCTCGACGAGCGCACGCGTTTCCGCCCCATCGTGCAGGCGCTCACGACCGGCGGCGACCACTACATGCTCCTGGCCGACTACGCGTCCTATGTGGCCTGCCAGGACGCGGTCGATGCCTGCTACCGGACGCCCGGGGAGTGGGCCCGGCGGGCGTTGCTGAACGTCGCAGGCATGGGGCGCTTCTCGAGCGACCGGGCCATCGCGGAGTACGCGGCCCGCATCTGGCGAGTGACACCGGTCGCGCCGGCATCCCGGCAGCCCGTGGACGACTCGCGGCAGTCCGTTCCCGTGACGCTGCCGGCGAGCCCCGCAGCCTGACGGGATGACGCCCGCGCGGGACGCATGGGCCACGCCGCGTCGAGAGCGGCTACACTGGTCGCTCATACCGCCGCGCGGGGCTCCCTCCGGGGGCGCGCCGGCCTTCACGGGGACGCATGCATGGCGATCGAGTATCGAACGGGCGCTTCCGCGCTCACCACGGAAGCCTTCATCGGGTTGGCCCGGCTGATCTGGGATCGGGAGTACGATCCCGCGCGCACGGCGGCGGCGCTGGCGGCCACGATCAACGTCGGCGCGTGGAGCGGCGACCGGCTCGTGGGCGCCGTGCGCGTCCTGTCGGACGGCTACTTCTTCAGCACGGTGCCCGAAGTGATGGTCGATCCCGCATTTCGCAAGCAGGGCGTCGGTCAGGAACTCATGCGGCTGGCGCTCGACGCGGCGCCGGGCGGCGTGCTCTTCCTGGGCGCGCAACCGGGCAACGAGCCCTTCTTCGAGCGGGCCGGCTTCAGACGGGGGCCGACCGGCTACGTGGGGCGCCGGCCCTGACGGGCCACGCCCCGGCGCCAGGGCCGGTCAGTGGGTGAGCGAGTAGAGGACGGTGTTGATGCCGAAGGCGTAGCCCTTCGGGCCGAACGTCAGGAAATAGGTGGGATCGTCGGCTTCCCGTTCCCACGAGTCGGCAATGTCGGTGTTGTGGGTCATCACCACCATCAGGCGTCCGCTGGCGTCGAGGATGCCTCTGACCCGCGGCGTCTCGCTCTCCACCCCCATCTCGGATGTCCGGCCCCCCGTGCGCGTGAAGAACCCGATATTCGGAATCTGCGGGATCTCCGAGACCTCGAACTGCGTGCGGAAGAGCGGATGATCGAGCGGCACGTCCACGATGGGGAACTCGCCGGCTGGCAGGGCCTTGCGCAACTGGGCCTCCCAGTGCGCCCACTGGTACTCGCCCCAGAAATCGTCCGTCCAGAGCAGGCCGCCCTTCTCCAGGTAGGCGCGCAGGGCCCGGGCGTCGCCCTCGTCGAGCAGCGCCCGACCCGGGGCCGACATGATGACCAGGGGACAACGGTACAGCTCGGGGCCCGACAGGCGGACCAGCTGGTGGTTGGGTTCGCCGCCCCCCATGCTGACGTCCGTGCGGGTGAGCTCGCCCAGACGAATCGACAGGTTGATGTCGGCGCGGGGGTAGTCGGTGGTCCAGTTTCCGCCGAAGCCGTCGAACGACGTGCGGTACACGACGCGGCAGTAGTGGAAGCGCCCGTCGTAGTCCTGGTCCGTCGCGATGCGCGCGGGGGAGAACCCCCGTCCTCCGAACTGCGCAGAGGCCGCGCTCGCCAGCGCCACGAGGGCGACGAGGGCCAGCCCGGACGCTGTCAGCAGCCGTCGAGGGACCCGCACCCTGCCCGGCACCCGTCCCGTGTCCGCCCCGGTTGCCATGTTGCACAGTCTAACGCGGGTGAGGCGTCCGGGCAGCCCTGTCTGGTCCCCGGGCCACGTCGGCTGTTACGATCAGGCCCTTGGACGATCAGGATCTCTACGCGACCATCGGGGAGGACGGGTTCGCGCGCCTGGTGGCGGCGTTCTACCGCCAGGTGCCTGGCGACGACATCCTCGGCCCCATGTATCCACCGCATGACCTGCCGGGGGCCGAAGCGCGGCTGCGCGACTTCCTCGTCGGACGATTCGGCGGTCCGCCGCGGTACGTGGAGCAGCGCGGGCATCCGCGCCTGCGGATGCGCCATATGCCTTTCGTGGTGGATGCGCGCGCACGCGACCGCTGGGTGTCGCTGATGACGCGGGCACTCGACGACACCGCACTGCCGCCCGACGCCGACGCGCTGCTGCGCGCGTTCTTCGAGGCGGTGGCCACCCACATGATCAACCGCGAATGACCGCCAGGAGCACGGGGGGCGCGCCCCGCCTGTCGGACGCGGGTGCCAGACGCCGTCGCCAGGCGCCGGCCGGCGCCGCGTCGGCTCAGGCGTCTGGTGTCAGAATGGCGGACCGTGGCTGAGTCGGCGCCAGGCATCGACCGGGAACTCGGCAAGCTCGAGGCGGAGCTCAAGCGCCTCGAGGCCGAGTACAACATGTTCTTCGCCGGCCGCCTCCCGCGCCCGCCGTCGGAGACGCGCGGACGTGTCGATGCGCTGGTGAAGAAGATCGACCGCCAGCACCTGCCCAACTACGGGAGCCGCTTCCGCTTCTCGACCCTGCAGTCGCGATACGCCACGTTCGTGGAGCTGTGGGACCGCGGCATGCGCGCGCGGGAGGAGGGACGTCCCGGGCCGTTCGTGCACGCGCGTGCCGTGCCGGAGCCCGACGCCCCGATTCCACAGGACGAGCACGTGCTGCACGTGGCCACGCTGGCCGATCCGGCGGCGGAGTTGGACAAGCTCCAGGCGCTGTACGAGACCGTCGCGGAGGCGCGGCGCGAGGTGGGGCTGGATGCCGTGCCGTTTCCCCGCTTCGCCGCGCTCGTGCAGCGTCAGGTCGAGGGATTCAAGCAGAAGGGCAGCGCCGAGGTCGTGTTCCGGGTTGCGGTGAAGGACGGCAAGGTGGCCTTCACCGCCAAGCCGATGCCGGTGCCAGCGCCGAAGAAGAAAAGGAAGGGCGAGTGAGGGGTGGGGACGGGCGCCGTGTGCGTGCGCACCACGAGCGCCCGGCGCCGCGTGGCGGCGCCGGGCAGGTCAGAGATGGTCAGGGCTTGGTGACGTTCCCCGCCTGGGGTCCCTTGGGGCCGTCGACGATCTCGAACTCGACCGCCTCCCCTTCCTCCAGAGACCTGAAACCGCTTCCACTGATCGCGGAGTAGTGCACGAACACGTCGCTACCCCCCTCGCGCTCAATGAAACCGTAGCCCTTCGCGTTGTTGAACCACTTGACCTTGCCTGTGATGCGCATCGTTCTTCTTCCTGCTTGCAGTGTTCTCACATCGGAACGACTTCCCTGGGCTGACGGCTCGTTGAAGTCGCAGATGAGCTTCCGGACACAAAAAAAAGCCGCGAGTGTTATCGCGGCCTCGTCCCGGACGTTCAGGGAACGCCCCTCAACGCAGCCATATCCTACGCGTGGGCCCGAAAGGGTGTCAAGACGACCAGGAGAATTTCCGTCGTTTTTCCTGCAGAATGTCTCGAACTCCACGAAACTGCGACATTTTCCGCACGGCGAGTCCCGCTAGGCGGGTCTGTCGGCGCCTCGCGGTCCCTGGACCAGCTCTTCGACAACAACCTCAACACAATCAGACAGTTATCTCACCATGCCCAGAGCCATCATCAGTGTGTCGGACAAGACCGGTATCGTGGACTTCGCGCGTGCGCTGTCCGCACGCGGGTTCGAGCTCGTCTCGACCGGCGGGACAGCCAAGGCCCTTGTCGATGCCGGTCTGCCGGTTGTCGGTATTTCGGAGGTCACCGGCTTCCCGGAGATGATGGACGGACGAGTCAAGACGCTCCACCCGCTGGTGCACGGCGGCATCCTTGCCCGACGCAGCCATCCCGAGGACCTTGCGTCGGCCGCGACCCACGGCATTGGGTTGATCGACCTCGTGGTCGTGAACCTCTATCCCTTCGTGCGCGCCGCCGCGGACCCGGGCACCACGTTCCCCGACCTGGTGGAGCAGATCGATATCGGTGGCCCCAGCCTGGTGCGGGCCGCCGCCAAGAACTTCCCCGATGTGCTCGTGGTGGTGTCACCGGCGGATTACGACGCCGTCCTCGCCGCGCTGGCCAGTCCCGACGGGCCCACGCAGGCCTTCCGGTTCGACCTGGCGCGGAAGGCCTTCGGCCATACCGCGTCCTACGATGCGGCCATCGCGTCGTCGCTGTCGCAGGTGACCGCCGAGGCACAGGGCTTCGCACGGACGCCCACACCCATGCCTGCCGTGCGCAGCCTCGGCCTGCGCAAGGTGCGCGACCTGCGGTACGGCGAAAACCCCCACCAGCTCGCGGGCTGGTACGCGCCGGAGGACGCCGGGCCTGGCGCCGTGCCCGTCATCCTGCAGGGCAAGGAGCTGTCGTACACCAACCTGCTGGACCTCGATGCCGCCGCGCGCATCGTGCTCGAGTTCGACGAGCCGGCCGCCGCGGTCATCAAGCACACCAATCCGTGCGGGGTCGCCACCGGTGCGGTCACGGCCGAGGCGTATCTGCGCGCCCGGGAGGCCGACGCCCTGGCCGCCTTCGGTGGCATCGTGGCCCTCAACCGCCCGATCGACGTCGAGACCGCGCGCCAGATCACGTCCACGTTCATCGAAGCCGTGATTGCACCCGCCGTCGAGGAGGGCGCGCGGGAGGTGCTGGCCGGCAAGCCCAACATGCGCGTGGTGCTCGCCGATGTCGTGGCGCTGGCGGCCGCCTCGGGGCAGGAGGTACGGTCGCTGCTGGGCGGCGTGCTGATCCAGGCGCGCGACCGTGTCCTCGAGGCCGCGGCCGCGTGGCCCGGCGAAGGGCTCACGGTGGTGACCAGGCGGCAGCCCACGCCGCAGGAGTGGCAGGCCCTGCGTTTCGCCTGGCGCGTCTGCGCGCACGTGAAGTCGAACTCGGTGATCTTCACCGGGGCCGACCGGACGCTCGCCATCGGCGCGGGACAGATGAGCCGCGTGGATGCCGTGAAGGTTGCGCGGATGAAGGTGGAGGCGGCGCCTGCGGTGCTCACGGGATCGGCCGCCGCCTCGGATGCCTTCTTTCCCTTCCGTGACGGCCTCGACGCGGTGGCTGCCGCGGGTGCGACGGCCGTCGTCCAGCCCGGAGGGTCGGTGCGGGACGCCGAAGTCATCGCCGCGGCCGACGAACACGGCCTGGCGATGGTCTTC
>JABFRY010000211.1 GCA_013140955.1 Acidobacteriota bacterium | reverse complement strand
GTCGTGGAGACGGTGAAGGGCACGTTCGAGATCGAACTGTACCCGACCGAAGCGCCGAAGACCGTCGCGCACATCACGACGCTCGCCAACCGCCGTTTCTACAACGGTCTCCGGGTGCACCGGGTGGAAAAGGGGTTCGTGGTGCAGTTCGGGGATCCGCAGACGCGCGACATGACCAAGCGGGATCTCTGGGGCCGCGGACTGGGCGCCGGCAGCGGGCGCCCCATCGGCGTGGGCGAGTTCAGCACGCTGCGCACCCACAAGCTGGGGGCGGTGGCGATGGCGCACCCCGGCGACGCGAAGCAGGGAGACAGCCAGATGTACATCATGCTGGCGCCCGCGCCGCGGCTCGACGGCGACTACACCGTGTTCGGCCAGGTCACGAGCGGCCTCGACGTCGTGCGGATGCTCGAGGAGACGGACGTGATCAGGCGGGTGACCGTGCGCGAACCGGCTCGGTGACCACCAGCCCGGCAATCTCCGGATAGCGCTCAACGAGCGCGGCAGGGTAGGCGCCTTCGATGGGCTCGCCCAGCTGCGCTTTCAGCATCAGGGCGTTGACCACCGACTTGGACGCGAAGTGGTTGTTCGTGTACAGGTACGCCTTCTTCACGAGCGCCTTCGCCGCCCCCGCCACGTCGGCAAACTCCTGGAGCTCGTCCGCCGAGTAGAGGTAGTTGTACCGGTCCTCGGCCTTGTCGTGCGTCCACCACTGGGCGGCGTTGCGGCCGTGGAGCCGCATGTAGTGGAAGGACGTCACGTTCGGCAACTGGTTCTGGCGGATGGAGAACCGGAACCTCGGCTCGTCGATCTGGACGAGCGCCGCGCCGTGGCTGCCGAGCAGCGCCAGCGTCCCCGGCATGTCGTCGCTCCAGCTCCGGTGACGCAGCTCCACGGCCACTGGGCAGTCGTGCAGCGCTCCCAGCAGTGCCGCGAGATAGTCGCGCGAGACCTGCTGGCTGTGGAAGCTGGGTGGAAACTGTGCCAGCACCGGCCCGAGCTTCCCAGCTTCCGCGAGCGGCGCGATGCCCGCCCTGAACTCGTCGATGTCGGAGGGCGTCACCTGGGCCAGGAGTTCGAGCAGCGCCCCCTCGTTGCCGGGAGCCCGTCGCAGCGCCGCGTCGCGGAACATCTTCGGGTGCGTAAACTTCTGGTACAGCTTCACGCTGAATTCGAATCCGGGCGGTGTGCGCGTCGCCCAGCTGCGGGTCACCTCCGGCTGGGGCTGGCCGTAGAACGTGGCGTTCACTTCCACGGTGTCGAAGTGCTGCGCGTAGTAGGCGAGTTCGTCGAAACCGCGCGTGCCGTCCCGCTTCGACCGCGTGGGCGGGTAGAACAGGCCGTTCCAGGTGCCGCGGCCGGTCGGGTAGTTCCAGCCCGAGGTGCCGATCCGGAGCGTGCTCATCGGCCATCCTCCCTTCTCGTCGATAATAGGGGAGTTTGCTGACCGTCAACGAGATCTTCCATTCGATTCAGGGCGAGTCGAGCCATGCCGGACGCCCCTGTGTGTTCGTCCGGCTCTCGGGCTGCGACCTCCGGTGTCGCTGGTGCGATACGCCCTACGCCTTTCACGAGGGCGTCCGCCGGACGGTGGACGACGTCGTCCGCGAGGTCGAGGCGACGGGGTGTCCGCTCGTCGAGATCACCGGGGGCGAGCCCCTCCTGCAGGCCGACGTCTACCCCCTGATGGAGGCCCTGATCGGCCGTGGGCACACGGTCCTGCTCGAGACCGGGGGCCACCGAAGCACGGTCCAGGTGCCGGCGTCGGTCGTCGTGGTGCTCGACGTCAAGTGCCCGGCCAGTGGCGAGGCGGAACGGCAGGACTGGTCCAACCTCGAGCGCCTGCGACCGCACGACGAGGTGAAGTTCGTCGTCGCCGATCGGCAGGACTACGACTACGCGACGGACGTGGTGGCCCGGTACCGGCTGCTGGAACGGGCGGCGGCTGTGCACCTGTCGCCGGTGCACGGCGTCCTCGATCCGCGTGTGCTGTCGGAGTGGGTCCTTGCCGACCGCCTCGCGGTGCGCGTCCAGCTGCAGCTGCACAAGTACATCTGGGGCGCCGATGTGAGGGGCGTGTGATGCACCCGCGCCCGGCCGCCGTGGTGTTGCTGAGCGGCGGTCTCGACTCGTACACCGCGGCTGCGCTGATGGCGGCGGAGGGATTTCGTCTGCACGCGCTCACCGTCTGGTACGGGCAGCGACATGCGCACGAAGTGTCGGCGGCCCGCGCCGTCGCCCACGCCCTGGGCGTCGAGCGCCATATCGAGCTCGGCGTGGACCTCTCGGCCTTCGGGGGGTCGTCGCTGACCTCGGCCGTGCCCGTGCCGAAGGATCGGCCCGAGGGGGCGCCCGGCATTCCGTCCACCTACGTGCCCGCACGCAACACCGTGCTCCTCTCGCTGGCCCTGGCCTGGGCCGAGGTGATTCCCGCGCGCGACCTCGTGATCGGCGTGAATGCGGTGGACTACTCCGGCTATCCCGATTGCCGGCCGGAGTTCGTCGAGGCCTTCGAGCGGCTGGCGGGCCTGGCCACCGCGGCCGGCGTCGGCGGCGGGGCCTTCAGGGTGAGGGCGCCGCTCCAGCACATGAGCAAGGCCGACATCATCCACGCGGGCGTGGCCCTCGGCCTCGACTACGGCCTGACGCATTCCTGCTACGACCCGGCGCCCGAGGGACGCCCCTGCGGCCACTGCGACAGTTGCCGCATCCGCGCGGCCGGCTTTGCGGCCGCCGGCGTGTCGGATCCGCTGCTGGCACGTCGATGACCGAGCGCCTCTATTACACCGACCCACTCCTGCGCGAGTTCGACGCGGAGGTCCTGGCCGTGGTCGATCACGACGGACGGCCCGCGGCGCTGCTCGACCGCACCGCCTTCTATCCCACGTCCGGAGGACAGCCCTTCGATGTCGGCCGCCTCGAGGTCGTTTCCGGCACGCCCGATCGTGGTCCGGACAGCCCGGGTGCCACCGTGCTCGACGTGATCGATGCGGGTGACGACGTGGTCCACGTCCTGTCGGCCGCCGTGCCCGCGGGCGTCCAGGTGCACGGCGTCATCGACTGGC
>JABFRY010000108.1 GCA_013140955.1 Acidobacteriota bacterium | reverse complement strand
CGCGTGAGGGGTGGAAGCAGCAGCCGCACTGCCGGAGGGCGAGACGGTGCTGATGACCGCGGCGTTGCCCCGCACGGCCGCCGAGTACACGGGCGTCACGCCGTACCGGTTGGCGGCCGTGGCGTCGGCGCCGGCCTCGATGAGCATCCGGGCGGCAGCCAGGTTGTCGAGATCCGTCGCCAGGTGCAGCGCCGTCGTGCCATCCGGGGTGGCCTCGGTGGCCGCGCCCGGCTGCGCGAGCACCTGCCGAACCGTCTCCAGGTCGCCCGCCTCCACCGCCGCATGCAGCGGCGGCACCCTGGCTGCCGCCTCGGCTCGGCCGGTTGTCCCCATCACCGCAAGCGCCAGCAGCGCCGCGCCAACCGTCATTCGTCCACGCATCGTCCTCACCTCCGCACGCTCATGCCTTGACACTGGCGCCAGGCCCGCGACGCGGGCCCGTGGCGCACGACACCGGACGCCCCAGGTGAATCACGTCCGCGTGATCACCCCATCGGGCGCCGTATTCAGGTCGAGCACGCCCGAGCTGTCGCCGAAGCTGTCCACCGGCACCCCGGCGGCGTTGATGACGCCGGCGAGGAGGTTCGACAGCGGCGTGCCCATGGGCATCGCCACGTGCCGGTTGCCTGTGAGGTTGGCGCCGCCACCCACGAGCGCGATCGGGACGTCCATGTGCGAGTGGATGTTGCCGTCGCTCATGCCGCCGCCGAGCATCAGCGTCGAGTGATCGAGCAGGGTGCCGTCGCCGTCCGGCGTCGCCTGCATCTTGTCCACCAGGTAGGCGAACAGGTCCACGTGCCAGGTGCACAGCTTGGTGTACTTCTCGAGGTTCTCCGGGTTGTCCCCGTGGTGCGACATCGCGTGGTGCGACTCGTTGAGGCCGATCTCGGGATACATGCGGGCGCGCTGCTCGCCCCCGTACATGAACGTGCTGACCCGCGTGATGTCGGCCTGGAACGCCAGGTGCTGCAGGTCGAACATCAGCTTGGCGTGGTCGTCGAACCGGTCGGGCACGCCGATGCCCGGGCGCTGGTACTCCGGCAGCGGCGCCTCGGCGTTGCGCGCCTCCGTCTGCTGGATGCGTCGTTCCACCTCGCGGAGCACGTCGAGGTAGTCGGACACGATGGACCGGTCGGAGGGGCCGAGCTTCGCCTGCAGGCCATGCATCTCGTCGATGGCCGAATCGATGATGCTGCGCTTGCGCCGGGCCGCGGCGAGCTGCTGCGAGGCCGGACCGCCGTCGCCGAAGAGCTGCTCGAACACCAGGCGCGGGCTGCTCTGGGTGGGGAGCGGTGTGGTGGGCGACGCCCACGCCAGCGTCGTGCCGTAGGCGCAGCTGTAGCCGGTGTCGCAGCCGCCGGTCACCGAGTTGGGCAGGATGGCGAGTTCGAGCGACGGCAGCGACGTCTCGTTCCGGTACCGCGAGGCGATGACCTGGTCGGCAGACGTCCCGGCCCGCATGTCCGAGCCCTCCGTGCGCTTGATGTGCGACCCGGTGAGCCAGGCGCCCGTGCTGCGCGTGTGGTCGCCGTTGCCGTCGCCCAGGCTCTCTGCCATCCGGTTGTGCAGTCCGCTCACCACCGTCACCTGGTTCCGGAAGGGCTCGAGCGGCTGCAGGATCCGGGAGAACGCGAAGTCCTTCCCCGTGGTGGCCGGCTTCCAGAAGTTCACGCCCGTGTGGTTCATCGCCACGCCGTTCGGCATGTAGAAGAAGCCGTAACGGCGCGCCGTGGTCGTGACCGCGCCGGATGCCAGCCCGGGCACCATGGCGTCGAGGAAAGGCAGGGCCAGCGCGACGCCGAGTCCGCGCAGGACCGTCCTGCGCGACAGCGCCTTCTTCGTGATCATCATGACTGGGATCTCCTCATCTGGAAGGGGGTGCTGGTGACGATGCCGATGACGATGGCGGAGAGGCGGTGCTCCTGGCCGGAGGCCTCCCGCAGGATGCCGCGCACGGTCGGCGCATCGTGCGATGCGAGACCCCGCCCGAGCGCGTAGGTGAGCATGGTGCCGGTGAGGTTGCGCAGGAACTGGTCGCCGTGCGACACGAGCACCCGTCGCAGTCCCAGCGGGCCGTCGATCGCCGACCCGTCGGGGTAGACGCCGGAGCTGTCGATGGGCTCGAAGTTCTCGTCCACCGTGCGATACCGGCCGACGGCGTCGAAGCGCTCGAGCGCGAAGCCGATCGGGTCCATCACGCGGTGGCAGGACGCGCACACCGGGTTGGCCCGATGCTGCTCGAGCCGCTCACGCAGCGTCTGCACCTTGGTCACCCGTTCCCCGTTCTCCTCGAGCGAGGGCACGTTGGGCGGGGGCTCGGGCGGCGGCGCGCCGAGGATGTTCTGCAGGACCCACTTGCCACGGACGACGGGCGAGGTGCGGTTGGGCATGGCCGTGACGGTGAGGATGGCGCCCTTGCCAAGCAGGCCGATGCGCGGGCTGTCGTCGGGCAGCGCGACCCGGCGGAAGTGCACGCCCTTCACGTTCGGGATCCCGTAGTGCGTGGCGAGGCGCTCGTTCACGTATGTGTGTGTGGCTGTCAGCAGGTCGAGCGCCGGGCGGTCTTCGCGCAGGACGCTGTCGAAGAACAGCTCGGCCTCGCGCCTGAACGCCAGCGCCAGCGTGTCGCCGTAGTCGGGAAAGAGGAACGGATCGGGAACGATGTCGGGCAGGCGCCGGAGCGACAGCCACTGGCCGGCGAAGTTCTCCGTGAACGCGCGTGACCGCGGGTCGGCGAGCATGCGCCGCGCCTGGGCCGCGAGCACGGCGGGCTCGTGGAGCCGGCCGTCCACGGCCAGCTGCAGCAGTTCGTCGTCGGGAATGCTGCTCCAGAGGAAGAACGACAGCCGCGAGGCGAGGCTGAGGTCGCTCAGCCGGTAGACGTTGCCCGCCTCCACGCCCGGCGGGTCGAACTCGGTGCGAAACAGGAACGACGGGCTCACGAGAATCCGCTGGAGGGCGAGCTCGATGCCCATGTCGAACGTGCCGCCCGACCGGCATTCCTCGTAGAACGCCATGAGCGTATCGATGTCGGGCTCGGTCGCCGGGCGGGCGGCACGTTCGACA
>JABFRY010000487.1 GCA_013140955.1 Acidobacteriota bacterium | reverse complement strand
CCGACGGCCCGCCCACGAGCACCCGGATCGTGGACCCGACCCGCCGCCGCTGCGCCCGGGCGGCAATGCGGCGCTGCTGGCGCATCAGGTCCCGCTGCCGCTGCCGCTTGACGATGGCGGGCACGTCGTCGGCCAGCCCCTCGGCGGGCGTGCCCTCTTCGTGCGAGTAGGTGAAGACCCCGAGATGGTCGAACTCGACGCCCGACACGAACGACTGCAGCTCGGCGAAGTCGGCGTCCGTTTCTCCGGGAAATCCCACGATGACCGTCGTCCGCAGCGTCACGCCCGGGACCCGACCGCGGATTCGGGCCAGCAGCCGTTCGTAGCCGGCGCGAGTGCCCGGGCGGCGCATCCGCTTCAGCACGCTGTCGGCGGCGTGCTGGAGCGGAAGGTCGACGTAGGTGCAGATCCGGTCGTTGCCTGCCATGACGTCGAGGACATCGTCGCCGATGGTGGTCGGATACAGGTACAGCATGCGGATCCAGCTGATGCCCGACACCCGGCTCAGGCGATCGAGCAGGCGGGCCAGCGCACCGCGTTCGCCACGGTCCACCCCGTAGAAGCTCGTGTCCTGCGACACGAGCAGCAGTTCCTTCACGCCGCCGGCCGCCAGCGCTTCGGCTTCCCGCACCACCGACTCCAGGTCGCGGCTGCGGTACCCGCCCCGCAGCGTGGGGATGATGCAGAACGCGCAGGCGTAGTCGCAGCCCTCGGCCACCTTCAGGTAGGCGTAGTGTCGCGGTGTCGCCAGCAGGCGCGGCGTGTCCGCGTCGTACAGATAGGTGGGGCGTGCGCGCGCGACGCCCGTCTCCACCGGCTCGCCGTTCGAACGCAGCAGTGGAATGAACGACGGCGTGGCGCCGGCCGCCGGTCCCCCGACCGCCGCCACGATGTCGGGCACGTCGCCGGTGCCGAGCACCGCATCGATTTCCGGAATCTGCGCCCGCAGTTCGTCCCGGTACCGTTCGGCGAGACACCCGGTGACCACGAGCCGCTGGCAGCGGCCGTCGATCTTGTGCTGGGCCATCTCCAGGATCGTGTCCACCGATTCCTGCTTGGCCGAGTCGATGAAGGCGCACGTGTTCACGACGATCACGTCGGCCTCCGACGCGTCGCGCGTGAGCTCGTGCCCGGCGTCCCGGGCGAGCCCGAGCATCACCTCGGAGTCCACGAGGTTCTTCGGGCAGCCGAGCGACACCATGCCGATTTTCATATCAGGGGTACATCCTGTACAGCATCCGGGGATAGGGGATGGTCTCACGCACGTGTTCGAGACCGCAGATCCAGGCCACGCAGCGTTCGATACCCATGCCGAAGCCCCCGTGCGGCACGCTGCCGTACCGGCGCAGGTCCAGGTACCACTCGAAGGCCTCCTGGGGCAGGCCATGCTCGGTGATTCGCTGGAGCAGGAGGTCGAGGTCGTCGAGTCGCTGACCGCCGCCCACGATCTCGCCGTAGCCCTCCGGCGCCAGGATGTCGACGCAGAGCGCCTTGTCGGGCTGTCCGGGGTCCGGCTTCATGTAGAAGGCCTTCACCGACGCCGGGTAGTGGGTGACGCACACCGGCCGGTCGAAGTGCTCGGAGAGGACCGTCTCGTCGGTGCCGCCGAGATCGGTGCCGTACTGGAAGGGGAGGCCCTTCTCCTGCAGGAGCGCCGCCGCCTCGTCGTACGTGATGCGCGGGAACGGGGGCGTCACCCGCTCCAGGCGCGTGACGTCGCGCTCGAGCACGGCCAGTTCCTTCCGGCGCCGGTCGAGCACCCGCGCGACGACGGCACCGATGAGCCCCTCGGCCAGGTCGATGACGTCGTGCAGGTCCGCATAGGCCATTTCGGGCTCGACCATCCAGAACTCGGTGAGGTGGCGCCGGGTCTTGGACTTCTCGGCCCTGAACGTGGGACCGAACGCGTACACGCGTCCGAGGGCCATGGCATTGGCTTCGTTGTAGAGCTGCCCGCTCTGCGTGAGGTAGGCGGTCGCGTCGTCGAAGTACGGCACCGGAAAGAGCGTGCTGGTGCCCTCGCAGGCGGCGGGCGTGAAGATCGGCGTGTCGCACAGGACGAAGCCCCGCCCGTTGAAGAAGTCGCGCACCGCGTCGATGATCTCGTGCCGGATCCGCAGGATGGCGACCTGGCGCTCCGAGCGGATCCACAGGTGGCGGCGGTCCAGCAGGTAGTCCACGCCGTGTTCCTTGGGCGTGATCGGGTAGTCGTGCGACTCTGCGTGGACCTCGAGGGCCACCACGTCGATCTCGTAGCCGCCCCGTGCGCGGGCGTCGGCGCGCACGGTCCCCGTGACCGAGAGCGCCGTCTCCTGGGAGAGGTGGCCGGCCCGCGCGAACGCCTCGTCGCCCACCGCGGCCTTCGACATCACCGCCTGGATGAAGCCGCTGCCGTCCCGGAGGATGAGGAAGTGGATTTTGCCGCTCGACCGGCGGTTGTGCAGCCAGCCCTGGATGGTGACCTGCTGCCCGTCGTGGCCGGCGATGTCCTCGATGTATGCGCGCATGTGTCGATAGCCGTCCCTGAAAGCGGGCCCGTGCTAGACGGCCCCGAACAGGCGGTCCAGCCGAGCCCGCGCGCTCACCGCCCTCTCGAGCACGCAGGCCGCATCGGCCCCGCCCGGTTCGAACATGAGGACGCCGTCATAGCCCATCTTCTGCGTTTCCATCACCGCGAGGTCCCAGTCGATCGAGCCGGCAAACGGCACCAGGTGCTCGTCGGTGGCCCCCCGATTGTCGTGCACGTGCGTCGTGAGGACGTGCCCCGAGACGGTCTCGACCGCCTCGGCCAGGTCGCCGAGCAGGTGGGCGTGCCCGAAATCGAGGCAGATGCCGCTGCGCGTCTCGTCGAGATCGTCCTCGAGCATCCGGACCAGGCTGTCGGGCGACGACAGCGCGTTCGGCAGAATTTCGAGCGCCAGCCGGACGTTCAGCTCCGCCGCGGCCGCTTCGAGCTCCTCGAGGCTCTGCCTGGCGGCACGGGGCTGATTGTCCGCGGCGGCATCCCCACCGGCCGTGCCGAGATGCAGCACCAGGTAGCGGAACGGCACGTGCCGGGCCAGGTCG
>JABFRY010000305.1 GCA_013140955.1 Acidobacteriota bacterium | reverse complement strand
CATCCGGATGGCGGCCGCCTCCGACGCCACCAGACGAAGCGGGCGCGCCGCCACGCCACCGGCCGCCATCCGGATGCGCTCGATGCGCCCCCCGTCGGCCACCAGGGCGGACGCGATGCTGACGAGGGCGAAGTCCCACACGTTCCGGTCGCGCACCTTCTCGAAGTAGAACTGCGCCCCTCCCCAGTCCGCGGGCACGTGGATGGCCGTCAGCAGCTCGCCCTCGCGCAGGTCGGTCATCCGGGTGATGTCGAAGCCGGGCCCGACGAAGTAGTCCTCGGCCCGCACCGTCCGCTCGCCGCGCGGGGACCGGATGACGAACGACGCGTCGAGCGCGATGAGGGCCGGCGCCGTGTCGGACGGACTCACCGCCACGCAGCGGTCCGCCTCGAGGATGGCGTGCTCGCGGTTGACCGCATCGGGCGTGTCCGCGTAGCAGATGTTGCCGCCCGCGCGGTAGCACGCCCAGCCCGCACGGTAGTACCAGCAGCGGGTGTCCTGTGTCAGGTTGCCGCCGAGGGTGCCCTGATTGCGGATCTGGGGCGACGCCGCGGCCTCGGCCGCCGTGGCGAGCAGCCCGAAGCGCTCGCGGACGACGGGATGCCGCACGACCTCGGTGAGCGTGGTCATGGCGCCGATGGCGAGGCCCCCGTCGAGGTCGGCGATGCCGCGCAACGCCGACACGCCTCCCAGATCGATGACGACGGCGGGACGCCGGAGCCGGTCCTTGAGCCAGTCGAACGAGTCGAGCCCGCCGGCCAGCACCCAGGCATCGGTGCCGTAGCGGGCCAGCAGGGCGAGCGCATCGTCCACCGTGGCGGGCTGGAACAGCTCGAACGCCGGCATCACGTCGCGGATTACGGCCACCTCGTTGCCTCCCTCTCGAACACGGACGCAGCCTCGCCTTCGATGCGGTGCCCCGGGATGACCGGAGCCCAGGGGTCCTCTGCAGTCCTAGACGTGCGCGCGGAGCGGCTCGTGCATCCGACGACCGTGCTCGAGCGACATCAGCACCAGATCGGGAGTCACCGGCGCGCGGCGGAACACGTCCACGCCCACCGCGTCGGCAATGGCGTTCATCACCGCCCCGTAGCCCGCTCCCACGGGCGGCTCACCCACGCCTCGCGCACCCACCGGCGTCTCCGGATCGGCGATCCCGACAGCCGACCACGACATGCGCGCGGGCACGTCGAGGATCGTCAGCGGCTTGTTCTGGTAGAAGCGCCGGGCCAGCGACAGCCCGTACCGCCGGTCGTAGACCCACTTCTGGCAGAGCGCGTGCGCGATGCCCAGGCAGCTGCCCCCATTGAGCTGTCCGCCGAGGCTGCGGGGGTTCACCACCGTGCCCACGTCGCCCACGGAGAGGAAGTCCACGAGGACCACCTTGCCCGTTTCGAGATCGACTTCCACCTCCGCGAAGCCGATCACGAAGGAATAGGTGTCGCCGTCTCGGGGATAGGTGTCCTTGGCCACGCCCATCACGCCCAGGCCGACATGGCCCGCGGCCGAGGCGCGCGTGAAGGGGTGGATGTCGTCGGGCAGCGCGTGCCCGTCGAACGCCCCCCCGAGGGCGATGGCACGCTCGGCGGCCCGCGCAAACGTGAGCCCGCGGCCCGGCGCGGCGCGGTGGTACACGCGCTCACCGCCGACGACATAGTCGTCGGGGCGGCCGCCGAGGTCCTGCGCCGCGATCATCTGCAGCTTGCGCCGGGCGTCGGTGGCGGCGGCGAGGTTGGCGCGGGTCATCGCATGGGTGGTCTGGCTGCCCACGGACATGCAGGTCCACGGGAGCCCCTTGCTCGTGTCGCCCCAGGTGACCTCCACCTTCTCCCAGGGCATCGCCAGCGTATCGGCCGCCACGCGTGCCAGATCGGTGACCGAATGGGTGCCGAGGTTGCCGACGCCCGACTGCACGTAGAGCCGGCCATCGGGCCTGATCGTCATGAGCCCGTCGAAGCCCACCGACCCGGCACCGTGCGGGCCCACCGCCACGCCGACCCCTCGGACCTTCGCGCCGCGGCGCCGACCGGCCGTCGCGCGGCGTTCCTCCCAGCCGAACTGACGCACGCCCTGCGCCAGGGCTTCGCGCACGTTGGCGCCGGTCACGTAGCGGCGGGCCCCGTCGGGTCCGGGCGGACCGTACGGCGCCTTGCCGACCGGGGCATTCAGCCGTCGGATCTCGACCTGGTCGATGCCGAGGGCCGCCGCAGCCTTGGTGATCACCGGCTCGATCACGCCATTGGCCTGCATGGGTCCCGGCGAGCGCTGCTGGGTGCGCGGCGGGGTGTTGGTGAGCACGTTCACCGCGCGCCAGCGCATGGCGGGCGGCTGGTAGATGAGCGACGCGGCGTTGCCGGCCGAGCGGTGATCGCCCATCGGCCCGTAGGCCCCGGTGTCCTGCAGCAGGAACAGGTCGAGCGCGGTGATCCGCCCGTCGGCGGCGAATCCCACCTTCACCCGCCCCGTCATGTTGGTGCGGGCGCGCCCGATGTAGCTCTCCTCCTCGCGCGAGATCCGCATCATCACGGGCGCGCCGGCCTTGCGCGCCAGGAGCGCCGGAATGGCCATCGAGACGGCGCCGGCGCCCTTGCTGCCGAACCCGCCCCCCGTGTACTCCGAGATGAGCACGACGTCTTCCGGGGGAATGCCGACCCATTGCGCGATGCCGTCCACCGTGCGCACCACGCTCTGCGTCGAGCCGTAGAGATGGAGCTTCCCGTTCTGCCACGCCGCCATGGCGCTGCGCGTCTCCATCGGGTGGTGTCCCGTGGACTGCACCACGAACGACTCGTCGAGCACGAGGGCTGCGCCCGCGAACCCCGCCTCGAGATCGCCGTACGCCCATTCCTCGGTGGCCTGGCCGGTCGGCAGGCGCCCGTCGGTGGCGGCCGCGAAGTCCTCCTCGGTCCACTTGATCTCGATGAGCGGTGAGGGCGCGCCGAATCCGCCGCCGGGCGGCGGTGGTCCCCACGCGTTGCCCCCGAGGCGCGCGTTGGGGCCACCGGGCCGGAGGCTCTCGAGCGCGTCGATGACGAACGGCAGCGGTTCGAGATCGACGACCAACGCCTCC
>JABFRY010000461.1 GCA_013140955.1 Acidobacteriota bacterium | reverse complement strand
CTTCCACCCCGACCGGACGGTGGGACGCGCACGCCCGCGACGCGGCGCGACGTGCGGCCACGTGTTGACTTCGGGATGTCCGTATCCGGGCGCACGCGCCCCACCGTCCTGCGTCATGCCGGTGGTGACGGACGCTCAGGGTTCGTTTCACGCCGACGGTGCCCGGCGCGTCGGGGGAGCCGCATGACGTGGCCGACCGGCCGCACACATGCAGGTCTGAAGGGGTGTGCTATTCTCGCTGCTCCGGGACCTCTGTCGCGCGCCCGAACCACCTCTGTCCGTGAACCCATGAACATTCATCTGATCAACCCAAGCCACGTCTCGTTCGGCATCGGTGTCATCACGCCCAGATGGCTCTATGTCCTGGCCTCGGCGACCCCGGACTCCTACGGGCCTCCCACGCTGGTGGACGAGACCCTCGAACCGCTCGACCTGTCGACCATCAAGGCGGGCGATGTCGTGGGGATTGGTATCCACACCGGGAACGCCCTGCGGGGCTACGAGGTGGGGGTGGCCGCCCGGGAGGCCGGCGCGTGGGTGGTGTACGGGGGCATCCACGCCACCCTGTACCCGGAGGAAGCCCGAAGCCTGGGAGCGGCCCATGCCGTGGTCAGTGGCGACGGCGAGACCGCGTGGCCCGAGGCCCTACGCGACTGCGTGAACGGGACGCCCAAGGAGTTCTACGAGGGCGGACGGATCGACGCGGAGCGCTTCCTGCCCGGCCGCTGGGAACTGCTGCCCGAGGGACGCTACATGTGGGCATCGGTGCAGACCGTGCGCGGCTGCCCGAAGCACTGCTCGTTCTGTTCGGTGTGGCGCACCGACGGCCAGAAGCCCCGGCAGCGCAGCTGGGATCACGTCATCCACGAGATCGTGGAGCTGCGCCGGCGTGGCTTCCGCTTCATCGCGCTGGCCGACGACAACTTCTATCCCGTCACCTTGCAGGACCTCGCGCAGGCGGACCGGCGTGCCGACAAGTCGCGCCTGCACGAACTGCAGGAGACGCGTGCGGACCGCTTCGCCCTCATGGAGCAGCTCGCCAAGCTGCCGTCGGACACGGTCTTCTTCACACAGATCACCATGGAAGCCGCCGAGGACACCGAGTTCCTGGATGCCATGCGCCGCGCCCACATCAAGGGCGCGCTCATCGGGGTCGAGGCGGTGACCCCCGAGGGCCTCAAGGACGTCTACAAGGGCTTCAACGAGAGCGGCGACGCCCTGGTGGATCGGCTCAAGCGCTTCCGCGCGCACGGGGTGCACGTGCTGGGCTCGTTCATCTTCGGGCTGCCGAGCGACCGTCCCGCGACCTTCGACGCGACGCTCGACGTGGCCGAACGGGCCGACCTCACCTTCGCGCAGTTCGTCATGCTCACGCCGTTTCCCGGGACGCTCGACTTCGCCGACTGGGAAAAGACGATGGCCGGCAGCGCGCAGCAGGTGGCGGGCATCCCCATCACCCGGCACTGGCTGATTCCGCAGGCGAACCGGCCGAAGGTGTACATGGCCCATCCGGTGATGTCGCCCGACGAGATCCGCACGCGGACGCAGGCGGTGTGGGACCGCTTCTACAGCTTCTCGAGCATCTGGAAGCGCTCGCAGGTGGTCAAGTCGCTCAAGGCACGCCTGATGTTCGTGCTGATTTCGAAGATCTACCGGCAGATGTACGCCAACACCGGCATCGCCACCGACAGCGCCCGCGTGCAGCGCTCGGTCCAGTGGACGCGGCTGATGGCGCGCCCGTGCCGCAGGCTCTTCGCCGGCCGGCCGATGCCGCACCTGCAGGTGCCCGGACAGACCCCCGCCTGAAACGCCGTGGTGTCCGCCAGCCGGCGGACACCACACCCCCACCCTCCGAACGCGGGCCGGCGACGCGCATCGCGCGGCATCCACCACGCGCGACGCGCGGATCCCGGCGCGACGGCTGCGCCGACGGCTACGCGGACGTTCCTCCGCGGCGTTCACGCCGGGGCAATCACTCCGCGCCAATCACCCCGCGACGCTCACGCCGCGACAGTCACACCGGGACAGTCACGCCGGGACCGTCACGCCGGGACCGTCACGCCGCGGAGGCTACTGTGCCTGCGACGTCCGCACCGAGCGTCCCGCGCGTGGGCCCAGGTTGTCGCGTACGAGGGGACGTTCCAGGCTGGCCAGCCGCAGGCCGGTCGCATGGATCAGGCCCGCCACCCGCGCCAGCTTCTCGAACTCGATCTTCGACACGTCGTCGGTGTTGGCGTGGTAGTCGGGGTGCAGCCCGGTGGTGAGGAACACGACCGGCACCCCTTTGGCCGCGTAGCTGTAGTGGTCGCTGCGGTAGTAGATCTGCTCGAGATCGTTGGGGTCGTTCAGCTCGTAGTCCAGCACCAGCGGCCGCGGGAGCGCGGCGTTGGCCGCCCGCAGGACACCGTCGAGCTCGCTGCTGATCCGGTCCGACCCCACCGGGTAGACGGTGTCGGCTTCGCTGGCCTTGTCGTCGCGGTTCCGGCCGATCATGTCCACGTTCACCTGGGCCACGATCCGGTCGAGGGGCACGGTCGGATAGTCGGCGTAGAACCGCGAGCCGAGCAGGCCCCGTTCCTCGCCGGTATGCCACACGAAGAGCAGCGAGCGCGGCGGCCGCGGCCCCTGCGCGAACGCGCGCGCCACGGCCATGACGCCGACGATGCCCGACCCGTCGTCGTCGGCCCCGTTCCAGATGCGGTCCTGTGCGAAGCCCTGCCTGATGCGACCAGGCGCCTGGGGACGCCGCGGCGTGTCAGCGTCGTCGGCCAGCTCGCCCTCTGCATAGCCCACGTGATCGAGGTGCGCACCGATGGCCACGTACGTGTCGCGCAGTGCCGGGTCGCTCCCGTCCACGATCCCGACGACGTTGTGGGCGTACTGGGTGCGCACCACGTCGTACTCGGCATCGATCTCGAACGTCAGCGTCACGCCCTCGAGCGTGAACCGCGGGAGGTCCTCCTGCGCATCGGCCAGGCGCTTGAGTTCCGCGTAGGGCACCTCGGCCTGGCTGAAGAGGAACTCGAACAGGGCGTCCTCGCCGTTGGGTGTGGGCGGCAGGGGCTGATCCAGACGCTGGACC
>JABFRY010000115.1 GCA_013140955.1 Acidobacteriota bacterium | reverse complement strand
ACGGCCACCAGGTCCACGCCCGGCAGGCCGGCCAGGATGCGGGCGTGGTGGCGCCCGAGATGGCCGGCGCCGATCACGGCGGTCCGCAGCGTACGGTCGATCCCGGTCACGAACCCTCCTGGGGTGCACGGACGCGACCGATGAGCGCGATCCCGGCCGCATCGGCGGCGTGGATGACCGCCCGCCCGTCGAGCACGAGCGTCTTCCCGGCGTCGATCGACATCGCGGTGGCGCCCGCGTGCCGCATCGCCTCGATCGTCGCCACGCCCACCACCGGCACATCGAACCGCATGTCCTGCCGAGGCTTCGCCACCTTCACGACGCTGGCCCCTGGGCCGGCGAGCTGCCCGGCCCGCGCAATCGCGGCGTCGGTCCCCTCCATGGCCTCGACAGCGACGACCGCCCGTGCCTTGACCACCACCGTCTGCCCGATATCCAGCCCCGCCAGGGTGTCGGCGGCCACATACCCGAACGCGAAGTCCCCCTGCTCGATGTCGGACGGGGCCCGTGCCGTCAGGACGCCGGAGCCCGCCAACAGCGGCTGCAGGAGGCTGGTCGAGTCGATGAGCTCGATGCCGTGGTCGGCCAGCAGCCGGGCCACGGCCCCAATCAGCCCGTCGGTGTTCCGGCTCCCGAGCTTGGCCAGCAGCGAGAGAAACGTGAGGTCCGGCACGATGCCGCCCGCGAAGATCTTCGTGTGCTTCACCTGACCGGCCATCACGCACCGCGTCACGCGCGCATCCTCGAGGATGCGGATGCACGCGCCGAGCTGGCCCAGTGAGATCCAGTGGCACGGCACGTGGTACCCGGCCGCCACGTCCGTCAGGTCGGGACTCGCCTCCTCCTTCACCGCGACGATGACGACGTCGAGGCCCTGGGCGCGGGCGGCATCGAGGACGAGGAACGGAAAGCGTCCGTTGCCCGCGATGAGACCGAGGCGCATCACTCCTCGGCGACCGGTTCTTCGGACCGGCGCGCAGGACGCCGCAGGATGACGCCGCGCTGGGAACTCCGGATGAAGGCCACGAGGTACTGCACCTCCGGGGCCGTCAGCGCCGGGTCCCGCTCGATCTGGCCGAGGGCCCGCGAGGTATTGAGCTTCGACTGCAGCAGGTAGCGATACGCGCGCTTCAACTGGCTGATGGTGTCCGCCGTGAATCCGCGACGCTCGAGCCCGATGGTGTTCAGGCCGAAGGTCCGGGCCGGTCGGCTGCCGACCGTTCGCGCGTAGGGCATCGCGTCCTTGGTGACGACGGAATAGCCGCCGACGAAGGCATGCCGGCCGACGCGGCAGAACTGGTGGACGGCGGAACCGGCGCTCACGCTCGCGTAGTCCTCCACGGCCGTGTGGCCGCCCAGGGTCGCATGGGGACCGAAGATGGTGTGGTTGCCGATGTGGCAATCGTGCGCCACGTGCACGTAGGCCATGAAGAGATTCCGGTCGCCGATGCGCGTCGCGCCTCCCCCACCCGCCGTCCCCCGGTTGATGGTGACGAACTCCCGGAACACGTTGTCGCAGCCGATCTCCAGCCGCGTCCGTTCGCCCTTGTACTTCAGGTCCTGCGGGGCGAGGCCGATCGACGCCATGGGAAAGATGCGGGTGCCATCGCCGATGCTCGTCCAGCCCTCGATCACGGTGGAAGCGCCGATCTCGCAGTTGCGGCCGACCGTGACCTCGGGACCGATCGTGCAGAACGGCCCGATCGTGGTGCCTTCACCGATCACCGCGGACGGGTGCACGACGGCGCTCGGATGCACCATCGGCGGACTGGCGTCGAGCGCGAGCACGAGCTCAGCCTCCGCCACCGTCTGCTCCGCCACGTAGGCCGCGGCCCGGACCCGGGCCAGTCCGGCCCTGGCCCGCAGGAACGACACGTCCAGCGTGAGGCGATCGCCCGGCACCACCTGTCGGCGAAACTTCGCGTGGTTCACGCTGCGCAGATGCGCAATCGTCCGGCCCGACGACTCCGGGCGATCGAGGAGCAGCAGCGCCGCCGCCTGCGTCAGGGCCTCGATCATGAGGACACCGGGCATCAGGGGCGAACCCGGGAAGTGTCCCTGGAAGAACTCCTCACTGACCGTGACGTTCTTCACCGCCACCACCCGCTCCCCGGGCACGTAGCTCGTAACGGCGTCGATCAGCAGGGACGGGTACCGATGGGACAGCCGGTCGAGCAGTGAGGAAAGGTCGAGAGCCACGTCGTCAGGTATCGATACAGGCGGGCAGGATGTCCAGAAGGAACGGCGCGCACCGGGATGTGGGCGGGCGCGAGGCGATCACGCCAGGCGCCGCCCACCCCGTGCCCGTCCGCGCTAGGGTTGCGGCGCCGCCGGAGCGGGTGCCGCAGGGGGCGCACCGGCTGCAGGTGCGCCAGCGCCCGTATCGAAGGCCTGGATCACGTCGTTGGTCAGGTCGAGCCCGGGATTGGC
The DNA here is from genome assembly GCA_013140955.1 of Acidobacteriota bacterium. GTDB lineage: Bacteria > Acidobacteriota > Vicinamibacteria > Vicinamibacterales > UBA2999 > JABFRY01. The sequence goes on along the minus strand of JABFRY010000115.1, from coordinate 7,367 downwards.
CCAGACGATGCCACTGTCGGCCACGCTGAACAGCATCTCGAGGTTCCGCTCCTGCGCGACGCGCTGGATGACCGGGGAGAGCCGCTGCTGGAAGTCGGCCTGCAGCTGCGCCTGCAGGGCCTGCACCTCGGCCTGCGCGTCCTCCGTGAATCGCTGGATGTCCACCGACTGCCGCTCGATCTCGCGCTCCAGCTGCAACCGGGCCGCGTCGCTCAGGACCGATCCGCCCTGCTCGAGCTTCAACTGATTCGCCTGCACGGCCTTGTTCCGCTCGTTGAGCTCGGTCAGCTTCTGCTGGTTGAGGGCCTGGACCCGGGCCGTGGCGGCACGACCTTCGCCGGACTCGTTGGCGATCCGCTGGATGTTGATGAACGCGTACTTCGCACCTGCGGGAAACGGTACCTGTGGTGCCGGCGCGGGCGCCTGGACGGGCGGGGCCGCCGGAGCGGCCGGTGCCTGAGCAAACGAAGGGGCCGCGCTCAGAAGAAGTCCGAGCACCGCGGCGACGGCGAAGCGTCTCATCTCGAAATGTCCTTTCAGTTTCGACGGAAAGCACATGATTTTACTCCAGATCAAGGGCCGAGTAAGATCCTTCCTGCCACGCCTCCAGGGAGTCTCTCATCCGATGTCTCGAATCCGTGCGATCACTCTTATCCTCGCCAGCCTGGCACCGTTGGCCGGATGTGGCGGCAACAACGCCGTGGACCCGGGCGTGACCCAGCCGACCCCGGCCACCATCACGGAGACGTTCGCCGGCACGCTCTCCCCGAACGGTGCGTCCACCTTCCCCTTCGCCGTCGGGGCCGCCAGTACCGTCACCGCGTCGATGACCGAGCTGGCACCCGAGGGCGTCTCGGTTGGACTGAGCATCGGAACGTGGAACGGACAGACCTGTCAGGTCACGATCGACGACGGCGCAGCGGTCCTGAACACGCTGGTCGTCGGCGTCACCTCGAGCCAGGGAAACCTGTGCCTCCGGGTGTACGACCCGGGCAAGCTGACCGCGTCGGCCACGTTCCTGGTGACGGTGGTCCACCAGTAATCAGAAGGTCGTTCCGACGGCGAAACGGAACGTGAAGTCGCGCGCCGGCGTCAGCCGGTTCGTCAACACGTTGCCACGCTGCGGATTGGCCGCCATGATGAGCCGGAAGGGCACGTTGAGCACCGGCATGAAGAACCGGATCTCTGCGCCGGTGGACGTCTTGAACGCGCTGGTCCGCCCGATGACCTCGGATACCACGTCCGCCGCGTTCGGTGCGCGCAGCGTCAGCGGCGCGAACGGATCGACCAGCAGCGGGGGCGGCGGCGCCACCAGCTGCGTCAGGTCTTCCTTCCAGCCGAAACCGTCGCCCACGCCGCGCACCTGACCCGCGTCGTAGAAGAGGACCAGGCGAACGGGACCGGCAATCGAGATCAGGTACTCCAGGTTGAACAGCAGGCTCTTGTTGCCACCGAGCACCACGTTGGAGCCTGGCACCGTCGGTCCGATCGAACGGATGTCGTAGCCGCGCACGCTGTACTCGCCGCCGAGCACCAGGCGCTCGAAGATCGGCAGCGCGCCCGTCGATCCGTACGAACCCACGTACTGGAACTGCGCCCGTGCGCCAATCGAGGTCCGCGAGGTGTGCGGGATGTACCAGATCCCTTCCATCACCGGCTTGAGGAAGCTCGTGTTGCCGCCCAGGCCGGCGATATCGAGCGAGGCCGTATACCGCCGGCCGCGCGTCGGGAAGATCGGGTTGTCCACCGTGTTGGAGATGAACGACGGCACCACCTTGCTGATGGTGCGCTGCCCGCCCTGGCCGATGAGCAGCGAGTCGAAGACGAACGGATTGCGCGCGGCAATCTGCGCCTGCTCGGGCGTCAGCTGCGACAGGTTGACGTTCGAGATCGTCGAGCAGCCCGTGGGCGAATTGACACACGCGGGATCGATGAGCGCCTCGCTCAGGTCGGCCACGGTGGACCGCTCCAGCGAGTAGTTCACGAACATCCGCGAGAAGTCGGCCACCGGGAAGCCGAACGTGACGTTCGCGCCCGTCGACTTCTGCGTGTAGAAGCCGATGTACTGCAGCTGCCGCCGGAAGATGTCGAAGCCGCCCGTGATGTTCCGGTCGAACAGGAAGGGCTCGGTGAAAGCGAGCTGGTAGTTCTGCGACCGCGAGCCGCCCTGCAGGGAGAGCGTCAGGCTCTCGCCTCGCCCCAGGAAGTTGGCGGTCTGGAAACCGAGCTGCCCGAAGAACCCCTCGAACTGCGACACGCCGGCGCCGAACGTCAGCTGGTTCCGGTTCTGCTCCTCGAGCTTGAGCGTGAGGTCGACGGCGTTGTCGCGCCCCGGCGTCTTGTCGACCTGGATGTCCTGGGCGTTCTCGTCGAGAGGGCGGAAGTACCCGAGCTGGTTCAGACGGCGCACGCTGAACTTGAGGGCCTCGGTATTGAACACACCACCCTCGACCATCCGCAGCTCGCGCCGGATGACGTTGTCCCGGGTCGTGGTGTTGCCGACGAAGACGATACGGTTGATGAAGTACTGCTTGCCTTCCTGCAGCCGCATCGTCACGTTCACGGTGGGATCGATCTCCACCTCGGTGTCGGCGATGGCCTCCGGCACGGCGGCCTCTCCGGTCGACAGGCCGTCGTTGACGGGCTGCAGGTCGGGGAAGCCGGTGAATTCGAAGTACCCGCCGGCACCGTAGACCTCACGGGCCTTCACGAGTCCCTGGCGGACCTTGCTCTCGTCGTACCAGTCGCCCTGCGCCAGCTCGAAGAGGCCGCGGAGCGCGTCGGAGGTCACGATGTCGTTGCCGTCGAACGCAAACTCCCCGACCTTGTAGCGCGGTCCCTCGGTGACCGGAATCCGCAGCTCGACCCAGCGGTTGGCGCCGTTGTCCTCCTCTTCGAGCACCCGCAGCTCGGGCTGGCCGATCCGCGCACGGACGTAGCCGTTGTTGCGGTAGTGCTCGAGGACCCGGTCGGCGTCCTCCTCGAACTTCGCCTCCTTGTAGGTCCCGCCGCCGGTGATGAAGGACAGGAAGCCCTTGGGCTTGTTCTCCTTCATCCGTCGCTGGAGCGTCCCGTCACCGAAGGCGGTGTTGCCGACGAACTCGACGTCGCGAATCCTGATCTTGGGTCCCTGCTCCACCGTGAAGGTGACGTTGACCAGCTTGGGACCGCCACTGACGGGGGTGGTGACGTGCGACACGCGGGCTTCGGTGTAGCCCTCCTCCGCCATCATGTCGCGCAGCAGCCCCTCGACCCGCCGGATCGTCCCGAGATCGAGAAACGAATCGAGGCGCAGCTCGATGCTGCGCTGCTGGAGTTGCTCCTCGATCTTCGTCCGGTCGAGCTTCTCGGCCTTGTAGTCGACGATCTTGACCCGCTCGCGCTCCTCCATGTCGTAGGTCACGAGCTTGCCGACCACGCCGTTGGAGAAGACGTAGTCCTGGACGTCGATCACCAGATCGTCGAGGAAGCTGGTGCCCCACAGCCGTCGGAAGTCGGCGAGCATCGTCTCTTCCGCGCGCTCGTCGTAGGGCACCCACAGGTCCTGCGACGGCTGGCTGGGACGAAGCTGGATGTAATAGAGGTAGGTCTGGGGGTCGATGTTGGGGTTGCCGCCCTGCTTGGCGAAGCAGGGTGCCAGCAGGTAAATCACGGGCCCAGAGCCTTCGGGAGGCAGGGCCCTCGGCGGCGGCACCGGCTGGCCGCAGATCGTGGGCTGGGTCCGGTCCCCGACCTGCGCGGGATTGACCGGCGCGTCCTGCGCCCGGGCCGGACCTGCGGCCACCGCGCCCACGAGCGCCGCAGCCGCCAACACGCGAGCGGAGTTTCTGAACATGGCGAGAGTCCTGACCCACCCGGCGGGTGGGCACGATTGCACGCCCTATCTTACAGAATCCCGGCGGCTTCCGGCATCCAGCAGGGCCTGGCGGCAGCCGTCGGACCGGCCGCCGCCCGGCGAGACGAGGCCACAAGGCCTCGCGGGCAACATCGATGTAGACGAATCAGGCCAGCTTTCGGCCGCCCGTCAGTTCGCCGGCCGGGCGGTAGGAGAGCTGGCCGGCCTCGAGATAGACCTCGACGTCCCCGTCCTTGAGTTGGCCGCGAATCAGCTCCTCCGACAGCGGATCTTCCACGTAACGCTGGATGGCGCGCCGCAACGGCCGGGCGCCGTACGAGCGGTCCTTGCAGGTCACCTCGATGATCCAGTCGATGACCTCCGACGTGAGGGTGATGCGCATGCGGCGGTCTGCCAGGTTGGCATTCAACTGGTCCACCAGCAGCGACGTGATGCGGCGCAGGTCGTCGTCGGTGAGCGCCTCGAACACGATGAGCTCATCGATCCGGTTGATGAACTCCGGGTTGAACGTCCGGCGCACCTCGCCAAGGACCATGTCGTGGACGTTCTTGTCGATGGCCGCCGTATCGCTGGACTGGAACCCGAGCGACGCCTTCTTCTGGATGAAGCGGGCGCCGATGTTCGAGGTCATGATGATGATCGTGTTCTTGAAGTTGACCCGGTTGCCGAGCCCATCGGTCAGGTGGCCATCCTCGAACACCTGCAGCAGGATATTGAAGATATCCGGGTGGGCCTTCTCCACCTCGTCGAGCAGCACGACCGAGTAGGGGCTCCGCTTCACCTTCTCGGTGAGCTGGCCACCCTCCTCGTGCCCGACATATCCGGGAGGCGAGCCGATCAGCTTCGAGACGGAGTGCTTCTCCATGTACTCAGACATGTCGAAGCGGATCAGAGCATGGTCGCTCCCGAACAGGAAGTTGGCCAGTGCCCTGGCGAGCTCTGTCTTGCCGACGCCGGTGGGGCCGAGGAAGATGAAGCTGCCCACGGGCCGGCTGGGATTCTTGAGCCCGGCGCGCGACCGGCGAATGGCCCGCGAGACGGCCGATATCGCCTTCTCCTGGCTGACCACCCGCTTGTGCAGGTCGGCTTCCATCCGCAGCAGCTTGTCGCCCTCGTCCTGATTGATGGAGCTGAGGGGGACGCCCGTCCACTTCGAGACGACGTCGTCGATGTCGGTCTTGGTCACCACCACCTGGCGCGTGCTCGACTTCACGTCGAACTGCTCCCGCACGAACTGCAGGTTCTCGCGCGCCGACAGCTCCTCTTCGCGGAACCGCTGGGCCTTCTCGAAGTCCTTCTGCGAGACCGCGTTCTCCATCTGCTCGACGGCGACGCGGATGCTCTTGTTGATCTCGCCGAACTCCTCGCTGTATCCGGCCTGCTTGAGCTTCGCGCGCGCCCCCGCCTCGTCCACCAGGTCGATGGCCTTGTCGGGCAGGAAGCGATCCGTGATGTATCGACTGGACTGGTAGACCGCCGCTTCGATGGCCTCGCGGGTGTACTGCACGTGGTGGAACTGCTCGTACCGGTCCTTGACGCCCATCAGGATCGCGATCGTCTCCTGCTCGGCGGGCGGATCGACCTTGATGGCCTGGAACCGCCGTTCGAGCGAGCGGTCCTTCTCGATGTACTTGCGGTACTCCGCCGGCGTGGTGGCCCCGATGCACCGGATCTCGCCGCGTGACAGGGCCGGCTTGAGGATGTTGGCCGCATCCAGGGACCCCTCGGCCGATCCGGCTCCCACCAGGGTGTGCAGCTCGTCGATGAACACGATGATGTTCGGGTTCTCGGTGAGCTCCTTCATGATGGCCTTGAGCCGCTCCTCGAACTGCCCGCGATACTTGGTACCGGCCACGATGAGCGAGATGTCCAGGGCCAGAATCCGCTTGTCGGCCAGGAAGTGCGGGACGTCGCCGAAGACGATCTTCTGGGCGAGGCCCTCGACGATCGCGGTCTTGCCGACGCCAGGCTCCCCGATGAGCACCGCGTTGTTCTTGGTGCGCCGGCACAGCACCTGCTGGACGCGCTCGAGCTCGTAGTCGCGGCCGACCAGCGGGTCGAGCTGGTTCTTCATCGCGGCTTCGGTCAGGTCGCGGCTGAACTCGGCCAGCAGCGGCGTCTCCTTGACCCGCGTCAGGGTTGTCTTCTCGTTGAGGAGCTGGACGATGTCCTCCCGCACGGTGTGCAGGCGCATCCCCTTCTCCATCAGGATCGACGCGGCCACGGAACGCTCTTCGCGCAGGATGCCGAGCAGCAGGTGCTCGGTACCGACGTAGTTGTGCAGGAGGCGGTCGGCCTCCTCCGCGGCAAAGTGCAGCACGCGCTTGGTCTCGGCGCTGAACGGGATCTCGACGGAGGTCGACACCTTCTCGCGGAACACGGTCCGCCCCTCGATCTCCTTACGGATGCTCTCGAGCGAGAGATGGGACCGCGCGAAGATGCGGCTCGTCAGTCCCTTCCCTTCCCGGATCAGCCCCAGCAGGAGGTGTTCGGTCTCGATGGACACGCTCCCCAGCTGGCTGGCTTCGTAACGGGCGAAGAAGAGAACCCGCCGCGCTCTTTCTGTGTAGCGTTCGAACATCCGGGTGGCCCAAGGGTTATGAGGTAGCGAACACGCTCACTGTCCTCTGACATCTGCGATATCGGCATTATAAGGCAAAGCCACGACGCCACCAACGTGCCGTGCCGCTAAAGCGCTCGACAGATTGAGGTTGGGCGCCAGTGTCGGCCTCTCCGCACGTCGGGACGGCGCCGCGTGCCGCCGCCCGCGCGGCGCCTCACGTCGGCACGTGCCGGCTCTCCCACCGGGTCAGCACCTTGCGTTCGACGGCACGGTCGGCCACCGCCTGGTAGGCGAGGAAGTGCGGAGACTGCCGATGCGCCTGGTGCGCATCGGCGCTGGCGTACACCTCGTGGAAGATCCACCGGGTCGGCTCCTCCGGATGCTGGCTCACGTCGAAGCGGAAGCAGCCCACGTCGTTCCGAACCGAGTGCGTCGCGTTGTGCAGGATGGCCGCGGAGAACTCCGCGAGCAGATCCGGCTTGACCGTGACTTCGACAAGCAGCACCAGCATGCCGGAACTATACTGCGCCCATGCGCGAACCCGTCGGCTTCATCGGTCTGGGCATCATGGGGCGACCGATGGCCGCGAACCTGCTCGCGGCGGGCCATCCGCTCGTCGTGCACAACCGAAGTCGCGCCGCCGTCGACGCGCTGGTCGCGCTTGGCGCCCGGCCGGCGGCCAACCCCGCCGAGGTCGCACGCCAGGTGACGCGGGTCTTCACGATGCTCCCGGATTCACCGGAGGTCGAAGACGTCCTCGAAGGCGACGCCGGGGTGTTCAGCGCGCTCCTGCCGGAGACCATCCTGATCGACACGAGCACGATCGCCCCGGCGGCCGCGCGCCGGCTCGCGGCGCGCGCGGCCTCGCTCGGGGCCGCCATGCTCGATGCGCCCGTGAGCGGCGGTGACATCGGTGCCATCAGTGGAACGCTCTCCGTGATGGTGGGT
>JABFRY010000269.1 GCA_013140955.1 Acidobacteriota bacterium | reverse complement strand
GGCAAGGGCAAGAACGGCCACGGCGCCAGGAGGACCGGGCCGTCCATCCGGCGCAAACGGGATGGCGGTGTAGTACCGCCGAAGCGTCGCACCCTCGCGAGCGCCACCTCCTCCCCCCACGTCGCCCTGGCCAGCCGGGGGCACGACCTGGGGCGATACCGGCGCGGCGGGCGGCACGGTGCCCCGACCCGTGGGCGGCACGACGGCCGGCGCGGCGGGTGGTGTGAGCGCGGCCGCAGTCAAGGTGTCACGCAGGGTCACGACGGCGCCGGGGACCACGCCCTCCGGCTCCGCGGCCGGCGACAGCTGGTCTCCAGCGTCTCCCCCGCCAGACGCATTCTGCGCCCCTTGCGCTGACCGGTCCGCTGAGGACTGCCCAGGCTCGCGCATGTCCGCCGCCCCCGGGATCGACGCCACGCGCGTACCCAGCTCCACCCAGCGCGCCCGTGGCGGGGGTGTCGTGCCGGTATAGGCATACACGTCGATGCGAGCCACCGCGGCTGGCGTCGACTCATCGATATTGTCGGATGGTACCGTCAATGTGACGAATACGTCGGATCCGAGGCGACGGGCCGTGATCGTCTCGACGCCCGCAGGTATGCGCACGAACGGCGCGAGCGGCGGTCCCTTCTTGCCGCACCCGCCGGCCAGTGCCAGCAGGAGCGCCGCGCCGGCCAGCACCTGCACACGCGTGCCCCGGCCGCCACCGCTGACGGGCCTGAGCCGCCGGGCGGTGCCGCCCTCAGGCGAGCGAATCGGCACCGGCCTCATCGTCGTGCTCGCGGCGCACGCCGGGGGTCTTGAAGCGCCCGACGTCGATGCTGTGGCCCCGCACCTTGTAGTTGAGGATGCGCTCGGTCGTGTCCAGCAGGCGCGCGGCCTTTGCGCGGTTGCCCCGGGTCGTCTTCAGGGCATCGAGGATGAGGTCCCGCTCGTAGGCGGCCACGGCGTCCCGCAGTGAGACGCGCGTGACCGTGCCGGACGCGTCGGCCGTTTGCAGCGAGGGCGGAAGGTGGTGTCCGTGAATGACGGCCCCGTCGCACACGAGCACCGCCCGCTCGAGTGCGTTCTCGAGTTCGCGCACGTTGCCGGGCCAGTGATAGCTCATGAGCATGTCGATCGCCGGCGTCGAGATGCGCTTGATGACCTTCCCGTGCTCGCGGGAGAACTTCTCCAGGAAGTGGTCCGCCAGCAGGAGCATGTCCGCCTTCCGTTCGCGCAGGGGCGGCACGAAGATGGTGAACACGTTGAGCCGGTAGTAGAGGTCTTCTCGGAAGGCGCCTTCGGCGATGGCCTTCTCCATGTCCTTGTTCGTCGCCGCGATGAGGCGGACGTTGATCTTGACGGTGTCGGTGCCGCCGAGCCGCTCGAACTCGCGCTCCTGCAACACGCGCAGGAGCTTCACCTGCGTGCTCAGGTTCACGTCCCCGATTTCGTCGAGGAAGAGCGTCCCTCCCTCCGCGAGTTCGAAGCGTCCCTTCTTTCGGGCGTTCGCGCCGGTGAAGGCGCCTTTCTCGTAGCCGAACAGCTCGGACTCGATGAGGGTATCCGGGAGCGCGGCGCAGCTCACCTTCACGAAGGGCTTCTTGGCCCGCAGCGAATTGTAGTGAATGGCGTGCGCAATGAGTTCCTTGCCGGTGCCCGACTCGCCGCGAATCAGCACGGTCGTGTTGCTCGTGGCCACCTGCGCGACCTGCTCGTACATGAGCCTCGTGGGGCCGCTGGTGCCGATGATGTTCGAGAAGTCGTACCGCTCCCGGAGCTCCTGCCGGAGGTGCGTGTTCTCGTCCACGAGGCGCCGGCGTTCCTCTTCGACCAGACGTTGCACGTTGAGGGCCTGCGCGATCATGGAGCTCACGATGCCGAAGAACTTCACGCTGCTCTCGTAGTCCCGCTCGGCGCGGAACCGCAGGTCGACGGCGAGCGCTCCCACTGTGGCCCGCTGCACCACGACCGGGACGCAGATGAAGCTCAGTTCGCCCCGGCCGCCATCGGTACGATGCGCGGCACGATGCAGGAAAGCCGGCTCCTTGCTGATGCGGGGCACGACGATGGGCCGTCCGCTTTCCACGACCTTCCCCGTGATGCCCTCGCCGACGCGGTACCGAATGGCCCTGGCGCGGTCCTCGAAGCCCTCGATGGCTTCCACCCGGAGCTCGTTGTCGCGCAACAGCGTCACCATGCCGCGCGCCACGCTGTGATGGCGAATCAGGATACCCAGCACACGCTGGAGCGCGGCCTTGAGATTCAGCGTGCCCGAGAGTGCCTGGCTGATCTCGAGCAGCGTCGACAGTCGCCGTGCTCCCCCCGAGTCTGGCGCCGAGTCGGACTCCTGCCTGCCTGCGGCCATACACCTAACCTCTTCTCCGGAAGCCCGGGATCCACCCGCCCTGAGCCGTCACGGCGGACGCCGTGTGACGGAAAGCCGGCGCCACGGTGCCCCAGGGTGGCGGCGGTCCGGACAGCGGCATCAGGATTTGTAGCAAGGAATCAGTCGGAAGACATTTATGTATTTTTTGGCGAGTCCACCGACAAACGCATTCTACCGAATGCGGCTCGATTTCACAGTGCGAATTGCGTGTGACATAGCGGAGCCGGAGATGGCGTCGGTCTTGCGAGCGGTTTGCCATGGCACTCATCCACCGGCCGCTCATTCCGATCCTGATCCTGCTCCTCCTCGGCGGCGCAGCCACCGCGGCTGCACAGACCCGGTCGCCGTGGGCGGACGAGCATGCGAACACCCCGCACCTGCGTGGGGTCAACGAGGTCTCCGAGGCGCTGGTCCGCCAGGGCCTGCTGCGTTCGCCGTCCATCCGCAACCTGCAGCGCACCATCGCGCGATCCGACGTCATCGTGTACGTGCGGCTCGACCCGTCGCTCACCTCGCGCACCCACGGACGCACCATGCTGGCAGGCGAGGCCGGCTGCGCGCGCTACGTGTTCGTGGACATCGCCTGGGGCCTGCCCGAGCGGCGCGCGCTGGCCGTGCTTGCGCACGAGCTCCAGCACGCCGCCGAGATCGCTGCCAACGCCGCCGTCACCGACGCCGACTCCCTGGTGTCGGCCATCAGCGCGATCGGCTGGGTCACGGGGCGGGGGACG
>JABFRY010000005.1 GCA_013140955.1 Acidobacteriota bacterium | reverse complement strand
TTCGTGCCATGGCCTGGCGCCATGCACAGGCGCCAGGCCATGGCACGAAGCAGGAAGCGGACGCCGGCCAGCAGCAGGACGGCGGCAAAGCCCCAGCCGATGCGGCGGATCCCCTCGATGATGTCGGAGGCGCCGACCTGCCGAACGGCGTACACGAAGAGCACCGCACCGACCGCGGCGCCGATGAGCGTGACCGCCTGCCGTGGAACGGAGGACACGAGAGGGGCAGAGCGAAGGCCGGACGCGCGGTCCGGCCCTCGTTCCGGGAGGCGCCTAGGCGCCGAAGGGCTGAATGAAGAAGAGAATCAGCGAGATCAGGAGCACGTAGATGACGAGCGACTCGATCAGCACGAGACCGATGATCAGCGCTCCCCGGATCTCAGCAGCGGCCGCGGGATTGCGCGCGAGCGCCTCAGCGGCCGACTTCACACCAAGCCCCTGTCCGATCGCGGCGAGCCCGGCCGCGAAGGCGAGCGCAAATCCGGCGGTGATGATCGACCAGCGGGCGATCTCGTTGCCGGCCGCGCCGGCCGCCTCCTGCGCGTAGGCCGGTGAAAAGGCCCCGAGAACCAGGACGACGAAAAGGGTTGTCAGGACTGACCGTTTGCTCACGTCAAAAGCCTCCTGCTGCGTGCGACAGCCGCACCAGACAGCGAACACGAAACACCACAGAACTCTAGGGCCGCGTCCGCGGCACCCGCACCGACTCGAGCGCCACCGAGACGACCAGCGATGACGCTCCCCCGAGCAACCAGAGGGGGTGCGCACGCAAACGCACCATCATAGCCCACGCGATAAACGCGAGTATACCGTACCTCGTGATGAATTTCACAAGGTGCCACCCCGCACCTGGACCCTGCCCCGCGCCCGCCACCAGCACATCGACGACGCTGCGCACGCCACGGTGACTGACGGCGACGAGAAGCCCTCCACCCGCGGCACCCGCGACTCCAGACCACCCGGCGCCGGACACGGCGGCCGCGGCCACGATGAGGGCCCAGATCACGAGGGCCCGCCGTTCGATGCGGCGGAGCGTGGATTCAGGACCGGGCATCGCGCCTCGGCCCGGAATCCCCAGCCGAACGGGTGGGTCCGGCCTCCTGGCCCGGTGCAGGCCCCGCAAGGCGGCCAAAGGCGCGAAACACGTTCAAGGCGCCGGCTGCCAGTCCCAGGAAGAACATCAGGAAGGTCAGCCAGGGCCCGGTGCCCAGCCAGCGATCGAGCGTGGCTCCGGCCCACCATCCCATGACGACGGCGAGCACGAAGGCGAACCCGACCGAACCGACCGCTCCGAGGGCGTGCGTGGCGCCGGACGACCTTGGCATGTGTGCTCCTGCAGCGGACGATCCTACCTCCACGGCGAGCCCGCGACGGCGACGCACACGGGACCGGGCTTCGCTCGAGCTCGCAAGTCTCTGTCTATCAATGAGTTTCGGCCACGTCACCCTTGACGACGCGCCGGACCGACCCTATACTCACAGAGCCTTCTCCAGGGGACGATCACGATCATGCGCAGCTCGATTCTGCCGCTCGCCGCCCTCACCATGAGCCTGCTCGCACCCGTATGGGCCGGCTCGCCAGGGCCCGTGCTGGCCCAGGCCGGCCGCGGTGAGCGGACGCTGTTCGTCACCGCGCTCGACTCGCAGGGCGAGCCCGTGGAGGACCTCGCCCCCGAGCACCTGATCATCCGTGAGGACGGCCTGCGGCGCGAGGTGCTTCGCCTGTCGAGGGCAGTCGAGCCCCTCGACGTGGCCCTGCTCGTCGACAACAGCGCGGCCGCGGAGGGGGCAATCCCGCAACTGCGCGAGGGGCTGAGCGCCTTCGTCGACGCGCTCGCGCCCGACACGTCGGTGGCCCTGGTGGGCCTCGCCGATCGACCCACGATCCTGGTGGACTATACGACCGACCGTGCGCGTCTGGCCGAGGGCATCGGGCGGATCTTCGCGATGCCGCGCAGCGGGATGACGAGCCTGGATGCCATCGTCGAAGTGTCACGTGGCTTCTCCACGCGCGAGGCGCCGCGCCGTGCCCTCGTGATCGTGATGACAGAAGGCATCGACTTCAGCAACCGGGACTACGGCTCCGTGCTCGATGCGCTGACGCGCTCGGGGGCATCGCTGCACGCAATCACGATCGGAACGCCGGAGTTCCCGGGCCAGGAGCCGTATCGCAGTCGCGCCGTCGTGCTCGACCGGGGCACGCGCTCCACCGGCGGCGCGCGCCAGGTGGTGCTGACCAGCCAGGGTGTTCCCCAGGCTCTGGACCGGCTGGGCCGCGCCCTTGCGTCGCAGTACAAGGTCACCTACGTGCGGCCCGACTCGCTCATCCCGCCGGAGAAGGTGGAGATCGAGTCGAACCGGCCAGGGGTCGTCCTGCGCGCCACCCCCGCGCGCGAGCAAACGGGGAACTGACCGATGCGGCACCTGGCTGTGCTCCTGCTGTCCGCCGCCCTGGCCGCGGGTTCCGTCCAGGTGCCCACAGCGCAGGCGCCCCAGGACGCCCAGCCGGCCGAGGCACAGCCCTCGTTCCGGGCCGGTGTGGACATCGTGTCGCTGAACGTCACGGTGGTCGGCAGCGGCGGGCAGTACATCACCAGCCTCGAACAGCAGGATTTCTCGGTCTTCGAGGACGGCGTGAAGCAGGACGTGTCGTTCTTCGCGCGGCAGCAGGAACCGGTGGCATTGTCGCTGCTGCTCGACAGCAGCGCGAGCATGGACGACAAGATCGGCACGCTGCAGGCAGCCGCCATCGACTTCGTGAACCGCCTCGGGCCCGGCGACATCGCGCAGGTCATCGACTTCGACAGCCGCGTGGAGATCCGGCAGCCGTTCACGGGCGACACGCGCAACCTTCAGCGTGCCATCCAGCAGACGGTGGCGGGCGGCTCGACCTCGCTCCACAACGCGCTGTACATCTCGCTGAAGGAGCTGCGCAAGATCAAGGCGGATTCCCCCGACGACGTGCGCCGACAGGCGCTGGTCGTGTTCTCCGACGGCGAGGACACGTCGAGCCTCGTGTCCTTCGAAGAGGTGCTCGACCTGGCGAAGCGGTCGGAAACGGCCGTGTACACCATCGCCCTGCGCGACACGTCGTCGCAGGCCCGAGGGTTCCGCGAGGCGGAGTTCGTCATGCGGCAGCTGGCGCAGGAGACCGGAGGGCGCACGTTCTTTCCTGAGAAGGTCGACGACCTCGTCGGCGTCTACGGGCAGATCTCCGAGGAATTGTCGAGCCAGTACACGCTCGCCTACACGCCGAAGAACCCGAAGCGCGACGGCGCCTTCAGGCGCATCGTCGTCCAGGTCGCGAAGCCGAACATGACGCCGCGCACCAAGCGCGGGTACTACGCACCGACGAATTGACTGTCATCCCGCTCGTCCTCTACGCCGTCGCGGCGGTCGTGTACGCCGTGCACTTCGCCCGGCGCCAGCCGCAGATCGGACGCGCCGCCACGACGCTCCTGCTGCTCGCCGCGCTGGTCCATACCTTCGTGATCGGCATGCAGACGATGGAAGTGGGTCACGTGCCGTTCGCCAACCCGTCCCGGGCGGTGTCCACCTTCGTCTGGCTGCTCGCACTCTCCTACCTGTACCTGGAGATGTCGACCGATGAGCGGGCCATGGGCGTGCTGATCCTCCCGATCCTCGCAGGCCTGCAGCTCGTGCCCGTGCTCTATCCGGGCGTCGAGAGTCTCGACCCGGTGCTCGACAGCCCGTGGTTCTGGGTACACGTGGCGTCCCTGCTCTTCGCCTACGCCAGTTTCGCGCTGGCGGGCGTGCTGGGGCTGACCTACGTCCTGCAGTTCACCCAGATCAAGACCAAGCACCTCGGCTATCTCTACACCCGCCTGCCCTCGCTGCAGGTGCTCGATGTGATGAACTCGCGTGCCGTCACCATCGGCTGGGCGTTCCTCACGGTCGGCGTCATCGTGGGCATCGTGTGGGCGACGCAGGCACGCGTGACGGCCCCCGACGATCCCAACGTGCAGGCCATGGCCCTGGGCGACCCGAAGATCTTCGTGGCCGTCCTGACGTGGCTGGTCTACTCGTTCGCCGTGCTCGCGCGACGCAGCCTCGGCTGGGCGGGCCGGCGTGCGGCCTGGCTGTCGGCCGTCGGCTTCGTCATCGTGCTCCTGAACTTCCTGCCGATCAGTTACTTCGTCACGACCAGCCACACCTTCGACTGACGTGCACCTGCTCCTGCTCGGCGTGAGCCATCGCACCGCCCCCCTCGACCTGCGGGAACGTCTGGACTTCTCGAGCCGTGACGTCGGCGCAGCCGTGGAGGCGCTCGTCACGCAGTCGTCCAGCGCCGAGTCGGTCGTGCTGTCCACGTGCAACCGGTCCGAGATCTACGTGGCCAGTGGCGACCCCGGCCAGACCCGCGAGGAACTGGTCCGCTTCCTCGGCCAGTACCACGACATCCCTGCCGATGCGTTCGTGCCGCACCTCTTCACTTTCGAGGACACGGCGGCCGTGGATCACCTGTTCAGGGTCGCCGCGGGGCTCGACTCACTCGTCGTGGGAGAGCCGCAGATTCTCGGCCAGGTGAAGGACGCGTTCAACACGGCCGCGGAACGCCGCTGTTCGGGGCCGCTCCTCAACCGCCTGTTCCACTGGTCGTTCGCGGTGGGCAAGCGCGTGCGGGCGGAAACGGCCCTCGGGGAAGGCGCCATCTCGGTCAGCTTCGCCGCCGTCACCCTGGCCCGGAAGATCTTCGGCCGTCTCGCAGGACGGCGCGTGCTCGTGATTGGCGCGGGCGAGACCAGCACGCTCACCGCGCAGCACCTGCGGACGCACGGGGCGTCGGAGATCGCCGTGACCAGCCGCACGCTGGCGCACGCAGAGGCGCTGGCCACCGAGGTCGGCGGACACGTGGTGCCGTGGGACGATCTCCAGGCCGGCCTCGCCTCGGCCGACATCGTGGTGACGGCCACCGGCTCGCAGCGCCCGATCCTGACCCGGCCTCTCGTCGAGAGTGCCATCGGGCGCCACAGGTCCGGACCGCTGTTCATCATCGACATCGCGGTCCCGCGCGACGTGGACGCCTCGGTCGGTGAGATCGAACAGGTGTTCCTCTACAACGTGGACGACCTCCAGGGCATCGTGCGCGAGAACCTGTCACGCCGGGAAGCGGAGGTGACACGCGCGGAGGTCATCATCCGCGAGGAAGTGGCCCGCTTCACGTCCTGGTATCGCTCGCGCGCCGCCATCCCGACCGTGGTGGCCTTGCGGCAGCGTTTCGACAGTATTCGTCGCAGCGAACTGCAACGGCTGGAGGGCAAGCTCGCCGGGCTCCCCCCCGACGCGAAGGCGCGGGTGGACGAAGTGACCCGCATCATCGTGGAGAAGCTGTTGCTCGAACCGACCGAGCAGCTGAAGGCCCTGCCGGACGAGGAGACGCAGATGGTGTACACCGAAGCGGTGCGACGCCTCTTCGGCCTGCGCGACGACCCGGTGACCGAACCGGTGCGCCCGTCTGCCGGCGGTCCGGATACGGAGGAGGACGCCGGCTGACATGGAGCGACTACGCATCGGCACACGGGGCAGCGAGCTGGCGCTCTACCAGGCGAACGCGGTGGCGGCGCTCCTCGCGGACCGGGCGGGCGTGGAGACGGAGGTCGTGGTCATCCGCACGTCCGGCGACAGGCTCGCGGAGGCGTCGCTGGCGGAGATCGGCGGCAAGCGCCTGTTCGTCAAGGAAATCGAGGACGCGCTGCTGGCCGGAACCGTCGACATCGCGGTGCACAGCAGCAAGGACCTTCCCGCCGTCCTGCCGGACGGACTGGCCCTGGGCGCGGTCCTCGAGCGGGACGACCCGCGCGACGCGGTGGTCCTGCCCGGATCGACGGGGCGTGTGCTGTCGCTCGACGCCCTCGTCGCCCACCTCGGACGTGCCCCGCGCATCGGCACCAGCAGCATCCGACGCATCGCGCAGCTCACCAGGCTCTTTCCGGCGGCCGAGTTCCTGCCCATCAGGGGTAATGTGGCCACGCGGCTCGCGAAGCTGGACGCGGGAGGCTTCGACGCGCTCGTACTGGCCTCGGCCGGCCTCCGGCGGCTCGGCTATCACGGCCGCATCACCACGCCGGTGCCGGTGGCGTCCTGCGTCCCGGCGCCCGGGCAGGGCATCATCGCCGTGGAGTATCGCGCCGCCGATGCATGGGTGGCCGAGCGGCTCCTCACCATCACGCACGAGGCCTCGGCAGCGGCCCTCGAGGCGGAGCGGGCCGTGGTGACCGAGCTCGGAGGCGGCTGTCAGATGCCCATTGGCGCCTGCGCCGAGGTCGACGAGGACACGATCGGGCTGACGACCGTGGTCACGTCACCAGACGGCGCCAGGTCGGTCCGGGTCGAGGTGCGGGGCCTCGCGGCCGACCCACGGCAGGCGGGCCTGCAGGCAGCAGGTCAACTGCTCGCCGAGGGTGCGGGTGCGATCCTCCATGAGGTCCGCGCCACACAGCCGAGCGCGTCCCTCGCTCGGCCGGAATGACACCGTCGATGGTGTATCTGATCGGCGCCGGGCCCGGCGACCCGGGTCTGATGACGGTGAAGGGCGCGGAGTGTCTGCGCGCAGCGCACGTCGTGATCCACGACCGGCTCGTGTCCGCGCGGCTCCTGGCGCTGGCCAGGCCTGGGACGGAGCTCATCGAGGTGGGCCCGGCGTCACCACGCCCGCTCGACCAGGACGCGATCAACTACCTGCTGGCGGAGAAGGCACGCGAGGGACACGTCGTGGCGCGCCTGAAGTGGGGCGATCCGTTCCTCTTCGACGGCAGCGGTCGGGAGGCCCTGTTCCTCCACGAACAGCACATCCCCTTCGAAGTCGTACCCGGCATCCCGCCGGCCATTGCGGGCCCGGCCTATGCCGGCGTGCCGCTCACCGTCCCCGGCGTGTCCGACACGGTGACACTGCTGCGTGGGTTCGAGGACGAAGCACGCACGCCGACCGCCATCGACTGGCCGAGCCTGGCACGCCTGGGAGGCACGGTGGTGTGCTACGCGGGTCCGCGTCAGCTGCCGGAGATGCTCGACGCGATGGCGTCGGCCGGCTGGCCGCCGGACGGCAACGTGGTCCTCATCCACGAGGCTACGCTGCCTGGCCAGCGGACGGATGCCGGAACGCTGGCGGACCTGCGCGAGCGTGTGCGCGCACACGCGCCCCGCACACCGGCCGTCCTGGTCGCCGGCCCGCTCGTCGGCCTGCGCGAGCACGCCCGCTGGTTCGACAGCCGCCCGCTGTTCGGCCGGCGGGTCCTCGTCACCCGCCCGCGTGAGCAGGCCGGCCCGCTGGTGGATCGGCTCGTGGCGCTGGGGGCCGACGCCGTGGAGGCGCCGATGATCCGGATCGAGCCGCCGGAGGATGCAGCGCCACTGCTGGCCGCTGCCGCGCAGGCCTCCGGGTTCGACTGGATCGTGTTCTCCAGCCGGAACGCCGTCGCGTCGTTCATGGACGCGTTGCTCGGCGAAGGCCGCGATCTGCGCGCCCTGGCCGGCCCCCGGCTGTGCGTGGTGGGCACGGGCACGGCCGAGACCCTCGTCTCGTACGGCATACGGCCGGATCTCCTCCCACGGTCGTTCACGGCAGAAGGCATCGTGACCGCGATGCTCGAGACCGGTCCCATGACGGCCGCACGGGTATTGATCCCGCACGCGGACATCGGCCGCGAGGTGGTGGGCGACGCCCTGCGCCTCGCTGGCGCCGACGTGCTGGACGTCGTGGCGTACCGGACGGTCGAGGAGGAGGGCCAGACGGCGGGGCACCCGGATGTCTATCGCCTGCTCCTGGATCGCCAGCTCGACGTCGTCACCTTCACGAGCCCGTCAGCGGTGCGCAGCTTCGTGCGCAGCATCGGTGTCGACCAGGCAGCCGACCTGCTCCAGCAGGTGGTCGTGGCGAGCATCGGCCCCGTAACGACGCACGCAGCCCGGGAACTCGGCCTCACGGTCAAGATCCAGCCCTCGACGTACACGGTGCCTGCCCTGGTGGACGCGATCGCCGCGCATTTCGCGCGACCGACGCCCTGAGCGCGGTTGCGGGCCGGCCCGGCTTCGGTCAATATCCGGTGATGGCCAGCGACACCGACGGCGGCACCGGCACGCGACTCTCCCTCCCGCGGCGGCCCCGGCGACTGCGGCGCACCGAGGCGATGCGTGGTCTGGTGCGTGAAACGCGTCTGTCGCGTGAGAGCCTGGTCTATCCCCTGTTCGTCTGCGAGGGCGAGGGCGTGCGCCGCGAGGTCGGCTCCATGCCGGGGGTGTTCCAGCTGTCGGTGGACGAAGCGGTGAAGGAAGCCTCGGCCGCGCACGTCGAGGGCGTGCCCGGGGTGCTCCTGTTCGGGCTCCCCGCAACCAAGGACCTCGACGCGTCGGCAGCCGCGGCGCCGGACGCGCCCGTCCAGCGCGCCGTGCGGGCACTCCGGAAGGCCTTGCCCGAGCTGATCGTGATGACCGACGTCTGCCTGTGCGAGTACACCTCGCACGGACACTGCGGCATCCTGCAGGGCGAGGAGATCGTCAACGACGCCACGGTCGTCCTGCTCGCGAAGACGGCCGTCTCCCACGCCGAAGCCGGCGCGCACGTGGTGGCACCCTCAGACATGATGGACGGCCGCGTGGGCGCCATCCGCTCGGCCCTCGACCGGGCCGGATTCGATCAGGTGGCGATCATGTCCTACGCGGCCAAGTACTGCTCGGCCTTCTACGGTCCCTTCCGTGAGGCCGCCGATTCGGCGCCCCAGTTCGGCGACCGCCGCAGCCACCAGATGGACCCGGCCAACGTGGAGGAAGCGCTGCGCGAGGTCGAACTGGATCTGGCCGAGGGCGCCGACATCGTCATGATCAAGCCGGCCCTGCCGTATCTGGACGTCATCTCGCGCGTGAAGACGCGATTCGGCCAGCCCACCGCCGCGTACCACGTGAGCGGCGAGTACGCCATGCTGAAGGCTGCGGCGGCCAACGGCTGGATCGACGAGCGCCGGGCCATGCTGGAAACGCTCACGAGCCTGTCGAGGGCCGGGGCCGACATCATCATCACCTACTACGCCCGTGAGGCCGCGCGGGCACTCGCCTGAGCCACCGCCGCGGCCCGGATCCGACACGCTTATGAACGCACCACGACGGAGCAGGACGCTTTTCGCGCGCGCGCAGCAGGTGCTGCCGGGCGGTGTGGACAGCCCGGTCCGCGCGTTCGCGGCGGTGGGCGGTTCGCCGCTGTTCATGAAGAGGGGCGCCGGTTCCCGCATCGAGGACGTGGACGGCAACCGGTACATCGACTACGTGATGTCGTGGGGCCCCCTCATCCACGGGCACGCACCGCGGGGCCTCGTCCGCGCGGTGGGCCGCGCGACCGCACGCGGCACCTCCTTCGGCGCCCCCAGCCCTCTCGAGCACGAACTGGGCGAACGCGTGCGCCGGCTGATGCCCTCGGTGCAGAAGGTCCGGTTCGTGAGTTCCGGCACCGAGGCGGCGATGAGCGCCATCCGGCTGGCCCGCGCCTTCACGGGCCGCGACCGCATCGTCAAGTTCGAAGGCTGCTATCACGGTCATGCCGACGCGTTTCTCGTGAAGGCCGGCTCCGGCGCCACGACCCTGGGCGCCCCGACGAGTCCCGGTGTCCCGAAGGCGGTCGTGGCCGATACGCTGCTCGCGCCGTACAACGATCTCGCGGCGGTCGAGCGCCTGTGCCGGCGGCATCGCGGCAGGATCGCCGCGATCTGCGTCGAGCCCATTGCCGGCAACATGGGTGTCGTGCCCCCGGCGGAGGGATTCCTCGCCGGCCTGCGGGAACTCTGCAACCGGCACGGCATCCTGCTGGTCTTCGACGAGGTGATCTCCGGATTCCGGGCGTCGGCCGGCGGGGCGCAGGGCGTGTTCGGCGTG
>JABFRY010000106.1 GCA_013140955.1 Acidobacteriota bacterium | reverse complement strand
GGCTGGGGCAGGGCCTAGGGACACCCGGGCCCTGCGCCGTGCCGGGCAGGACGAGGCGCCGGCAGCCGGGCCACCGCCTGGCGCGGGCGACGGGACGGACTCCCGCCCCGAGCCGTCATCGACTGTTCAACGCCGGCCACGGTGAGCCGGCCTCCGAGGTGTCTCCGCGTGCGCACACCACACGTCCTGCTGCGCTGGGCTGCGCTGGTCGCCGCCCTGGCGGCCCTCAACGCCGCGGTCACGTTCTACAACGTGTGGCCGACGCCCAAGATCCGGTGGGAGGGCGACCTCTCCATCGAGCTGGCGCTCTGCCTGCTCCTGCTCCTGCTGACGCGCCGCTGGCATGCGGCCTGGCCGCGCGGCACCGCGTGGGCGCTGGCCGGCCTGTGGTTCGCGCTCACCGTCGGACGCTACGCCGACGTCACCGCGCGTGCGCTCTTCGGCCGGCGCATGAACGCGTACTGGGATCTCCCGCACGTCTCGAACGTGGCCGGCATGTTCCTCGAGGCCACGCCGGCGGCCACCCGCGCGGGCATCGTGGCGGGCACGGTCGCGGGCCTCGTCGCGCTGCTGCTCGTCCTGCGGTGGGCCTTCGGTCGCGTGGTCAGCGGCCTGCAGGTCGAGGGCACGCGTCGCGCCCTGATGGCCGTGACCGCCGCGGCCCTGCTCTTCTTCGCGGGGCAGCGGGTGTCGCCATCGGTGCCTCGGGAGCCCGCCTTCACAGCCCCGGTCAGCCAGACCTACGCGGTGCAGGCGCAGTTGATCGTGGAAGCCGTGCGGGCCACGTCTGGCGTGCAGGTGCTGCCCGAAGGCCCGCCCATGGTCACCGACCTCCGGCGTGCGCCGGGTGCCGACGTCCTGCTGCTGTTCCTGGAGTCGTACGGGGCGATCACCTACGACCGGCCCGCCTTCGCCGAAGGGCTGGCCGACAGCCGGCAGCGCTTCGCCGACGCCGTCGCGGGCACGGGCCGGCAGGTCGTGTCGGCCTTCGTGGAGTCCCCGACCTTCGGCGGCGGATCCTGGCTCGCACACATCAGCCTGATGTCGGGCCTCGAGGTTCGCACGGAGTACACCAACGCCCTGCTGATGACCCAGCAGCGCGACACCCTGCCCTCGGCCTTTGCCCGCAACGGCTACCGCACCATTGCCGTGATGCCCGGCCTGCAGCAGCAGTGGCCGGAAGGCCGCTTCTACGGCTTCGACCGCATCTACGACCGCGACGCCATGGGCTATCTGGGTCCCGAGTTCGGCTGGTGGGGCGTGCCGGATCAGTACTCCATGGCCACGCTCGATGCGCTCGAGCTGGCGCCGGCGGCGCGGCGGCCGCTCTTCGTGTTCTATCCCCTGATCAACACGCACGCGCCCTTCGCCCCCACGCCCCCTTACCAGCCCGACTGGTCGCGCATGACGGGCGAGGCGCCGTTCGACGAGGAGGCCGTGAGCCTGGCCTTCGACGACTGGGCCGACTGGGAGAACCTGTCGCCGGGCTACGTGCGGTCGGTGTCCTACGAGTTCCGGATGCTGGCCGGGTATCTCGAGGCGCACCCCGAGCGCAACCTCGTGATCGTGCTCCTCGGAGACCACCAGCCGCCCGCCGCGGTCACCGGGGAAGGCCAGTCGTGGAACGTGCCGGTGCACGTCGTGGCCACGCAGCCCGAGCTGCTCGACCGCCTGCGCGCCGCAGGGTTCGTGGACGGGATGGAACCGCCACGTCCGGAGATCTCGCCCATGCACGAACTGCTGCCGACGCTGCTCGACGCGCTCGGCGACCCGGTCACGACCACGACGCCCGCCCGCTGACCGGCACGTCGAACAGCCCGTCTACCGGCGCGTCGATCGATGCGTGGACCAGGGCATCCATCGACGCGTGAACCGCGGCTGCCCCGCCGGCGTGGCAGCTCAGTCCGCCGTGCCGCCCGGAGCCGCCAGCAGCGCGCGCACCCGCGCATCCAGTTCGGCATCGTCGAGCGTGCCGGGGTGGTAGAGCCGCACGATGCCCGCCCGGTCGACCAGCACCAGCGTCGGGGTCGTGCTCACGCCGTAGCGCAGGTGGTTCTGCGGGCTCATGGGGATGGACTGGCCCACCAGGAAGCCGTAGTAGGTGCCGAGCACGCTCTCGATGTGGCGTCGCTCCTCGTCCGGGGCCGCCGTCTGCCCTCGCGTGACATACCCGTAGCGCTGCGTTGGCGCCACCACGACGAGCCCCTGATCGGCGTAGGCCGCGGCGAGCTTCGCCAGGCTGGGGCTCTGGGCCTTGCAGTCGGGGCACCAGTGCGCCCAGAAGAAGAGGACGGCCACCTTCCCCTTCAGGTCGGCCAGCGCCGTGGGCGCCGGACCGATGAACTCGGACAGGTCGAGCGCCGGCGCCGTCTTGCCTTCGAGGCTGAGCAGGTTGATGTTCTTCTGGATACGGGTGGCGATGGAGGTGCGTCCGTAGGTCTCGAGTTCGCGGGTGAGGAAGTAGACGGCATCGCTCACGGCGCCGCGCCTGGCCCTGACGTTGGCCTGCACTTCGATGGCGGCACCAATGGCAATGGGCACCCGAGGCTCGGCATCCATCGGGCGACGGTCGAGCGCATCGAGGCACAGGTCGTACGTCTCGCGTGCGTAGGCTTCGGCCTCGTCGAGCCGCCCGGCCGCGAGGCTTCCCCGGCCCATCCACGACAGCGCCTCGAGGAACTCGGGCGTCACCCCTCGGGCCGTCCGGTAGGCCGAGAGCACGGCATCGCCCCTGGCGAAATCCTGCGCCGCGATCGCGGCCCGAACATCAGCGATGACCGAGGGCGCCTGCGCGCGCGCCGGGACCACCGCCAGTGCACCCACCACCAGCACCTGCGCCAGCAGGACGCCTGGAGCCCATCCCCGAGACTTCGACATCGACATCAGCCTGCTCCTCCGTGCGCGGGGCACACGGCCCGCGCGGCACGATTCTGACACACGCCCGCCCCCGGTTGGCCCCGCAGTGGGGGCGGCAGGCGGCCGGGTCGCCGTCGCCGGGGCCCGTCTCCGGTCTGCCAGGCTGGCGCCCGGCACCGCCCCCCCCGGTATGATGGTCGGCACGCGGCGACGAGGGGAGGTACGACGTGGGGACGACGGTACGGAACGGGTTGGTCCTGGGG
>JABFRY010000516.1 GCA_013140955.1 Acidobacteriota bacterium | reverse complement strand
GGCGGCACCCGCTCCTGGTAGTGCTGCTACAGCGCGGCCTGCAGCACGTCCCGCTCGGCGCCCGCCTCGACGGCGGCTGCGCCGGGCGCGGTCACCAGCTCCACGCGCTCCACCACGCGTCCCCCGCGCATCACGAAGACCTGGATGACGCCACCGCTCGGCCCCACCTTGAGGCCGAAGACGTCGCGCTCGCCGAGTTCGGCGGTGGCCAGCTTCTGGTGCCGGTCGCGCAGCGTCTCCACCGTCCGCATCGCGTCACGCAGCTGCGCCGCCTCCTCGTACCGCTCGCCCTCGGCGGCCGCGATCATCCGGTCGCGCAGCGACCGGGCGAGCTCGTCGTTGCGCCCCTCGAGGAACAGGCGCGCGTTGGCGACCGCCTCCCCGTAGCGGGGCGCGTCGCAGATCTCCGCCACGCACGGGGCGAGGCAGCGCTTGATGTCGTACTCCAGGCACGGGCGGCCGCGTGCGCCCGTGATGGTCTCGTTGCACGACCGGATGCCGAACAGCCGGTGCGTCAGGGACATGGCCCGCCGCGCCAGGCGGGCGGGCAGGAAGGGGCCCGCGTGGAAGTCGCCCCCGCGTTCCACGCTGCGGGCCACCAGGACGCGCGGAAAGGGCTCGCTCGTCGTGAGCCGGAGATACGGGTAGTTCTTGTCGTCGCGGAGCAGGATGTTGTAGCGGGGCGTCCGCTGCTTGATCAGGTTGTTCTCGAGCGCCAGCGCCTCCATCACGGAGTCGGTGACGATGACGTCGAGCGCCGCAATCTCGTCGAGCAGCGCGTCGGTCTTCGGGCTCGAACCGCGGCTCCCCAGATAACTCCGGACGCGGTCCCTGAGAGACCGCGCCTTGCCCACGTAGATGACCTCGCCGGCGCGGTTGGCCCACAGGTAGACGCCCGGTTGTTCAGGCAGGCGGGCGATCTGTTCCTTGAGGTCCTGGATAGGCATGAGCTAACATGACGCGCTTGCGTCTCGAGACGCCCTGACCACGATTATAGCCAGCCAATGACGTTCACCGGGCTCGTCGGCACCGTCTGCATGTTTCCGCTGCGGGCCATCATCAACACCTGCGTCGCGCTGCGCATCCATCCCAACGTGCTCACGATCGTGGGCGTCGCCATCAACATCGGCGCCGCCTGGGCGCTGGCGGTGGACCGCTTCCTGCTGGCCGGCGTCATCATGATCGTCGCCAACATCTTCGACTTCATCGACGGGAAGGTGGCGCACCTCACGGATACCGCCTCGCGATTCGGCGCGTTCTGGGACTCGACCATGGACCGGTTCTCGGACCTGGCGCTGCTCCTGGGCCTGATCTATCTCTATGCCGAACTCGGGCGCACCGACTACGTGATGGTGGCGGCGCTGACGCTCACGTTCTCGATCATGACCAGCTACGCCCGCGCGCGCGCGGAGTCGCTCATCGAGAAGTGCAAGGTGGGATTCATGGAGCGGCCCGAGCGCATCGTGCTGTTCATGATCGGGGCGTTCACCGACCGCATGGCCGGGGTGCTCTGGGTGATCCTGACCCTGTCGGTGGTGACCGTCGCCAACCGGATCCACTACACGTACCTGGCACTCGCCAACAGGCCCATGCCGAGCGGCTCGAACGCGCTGACCGCGGCGTTCTGGCGGGCCTTCTTCTGGAGGGATCCGCGAACCACGGTGCCCTACGACCTCTGGGTCATCGCGATCCTGGCATTCGTGTGGCTCGTCCCGCCCGACTGGCTGGCCGATCCCACCGCCAGCGGCCTGGGCGTCTGGGCCCTGCTCGGCTTCTGAGGCGCCTACCCGGCGCTCGCGCAGGTGTAGCAGGCGGAGGCCGCGACGCCCCTACGACACCTTGCGCTTCCGCCCGTTGCCGGTGCGCGCGCGGGCCGTGGTCTTCCCCAGGTCGGCCTTCGCCGGCGTCTTCTTCACGGTGCTGACCGAGTCGAGGCTCCGCCGCAGCGCCTCCATCAGATCCACGACCTTGGGTGGCTCCTGCACCTCCGGCGCCACCACCTCTTCGCCGGCAATCTTGGCGTCGATGATGGCGCGCAAGCCGTCACGATATTCATCGCGGTAGTCGGCCAGGTTCAGGTCGGCATCGAAGGTCGCCACGACCTGCTTCGCCAGCTTGACCTCCTCCGGGCGGACCTTCTTCGGCACCGAGCTGAGCTCCTCGACCTGATCGATGCTGCGGATCTCGGCTTCGTGATGCAGGGTGTACATCACCAGGCCCTGCTTCTGCGGCTTCACCGCCACGAGGTACTCGCGGCCGTAGAGCGCCACCTTGCCGATGCCCGCCTTGCCGGCCATGCCCTCGCGCATCACCGCGAAGGCCTCGGCCGCCATCCCGCCATCGGGTGCCAGATAGTAGGACCGATCCACGTAGATGGGATCGATGGCGCCGACGTCGGCGAACTGGACGAGGTTGATGACGCGGGTGGACTCCACCTTGACCTTCTGGATGTCGTCCTCGGTCACGATGACGTAGCGGCCCTTCTCGAACTCGTAGCCTTTCACCAGTTCGGTGTTGGCCACTTCGCGCTCACAGTGCGGGCACCACCGCTTCTGCTGGATGCGCGTCTGGCACTCGGCGTGGAGCTGGTTGAACGCCAGGGTGGCCGCCGACTCGGTCGCCGGGAACACCTTGACGGGAATGGTGACCAGGCTGACCTTCAGAAATCCCTTCCACGTCGCTCGAGCCGCCACACTGCACCTCCGGGGAGAGACTATCGGACGAACGCGGGCGAAAGTCCAGCCCGGCGTGTCACACGGCGTCCTGCTCCTCGCGGCTTCCCAGGTCCAGTCCGCCCGAGATGTGGATGTCGTGCGTCTTGACCTTGTCACGCAACAGGCGCCGCGACTGCCCGTAGAGGTGGCCGGGAACCTCGAGCCGGCGCGCCACGCTGCGCACGTGGGAGACGAGTACGAGCGTCACGCCCCGCTCCTCCTTCCATGACACCGCATTGATGCTGGCCCAGCGCATGAAGCCCGAGTCGGCCCAGACGCCGTCCTCGTAGAAGCCGCGCAGGATGCGCGTGCTGAGCGGCACGGCGTAGCCGTAGTACACGAACATCATCGCCTCGCCGAACAGCTGGTCCGGTGGCCGGCGCTGGACGAAGATCCGGAAGGCCAGCAGGACTCCCAGCACGACGCCGATCGCGAGGTTGAGGCCGTAGTAGCGGGGCTTGGACGGTTTCCAGGTGAGCAAGGCGTGCCGACGCCGCGTGCGGAACCGCACGAGTTCGGCCACCACCCGCAGGTTCGCCGCCAGGAACGCCACGCCGAAGAGAAAGAGGACCCTGGGAAGGAGCTGTTCGGGTGTCACGTACCGCGGTTGTGACCCAGCAGGCCCCGTGGGGTCAAGTCCGGACTGCGATCAGGGCTCGGCGGAGCCGCCGCCGGGGTCCCCTGCGTCTCCCGTCCCCGAGACGTCCGGACCCGCCGGTCCCGACAGGGCCGGGTCGAAGCAGCGGCGACAGCGGGCCTCGTAGGTACCCTGGGCCCCGAGCAGCACGCGGTCGCCGCTCACGACCAGGCGCTGCGTGTGATTGGCGGGATGCCCGCAGACCATGCAGATGGCCAGCGTCTTGGTGATGTACTCCGCGATCGCCAGCAGCTGCGGCATCGGATCGAAGGGCTTGCCGAGGTAGTCCTTGTCGAGGCCGGCGACGATGACCCGCTTCCCCTGGTCGGCCAGCGCGTTGCACACGGCCGGCAGCGCCGCATCGAAGAACTGGCCCTCATCGATGCCCACCACCTCCGTGTCCGGACGCACACCGGCCAGCAGCCGGGCCGCGTCGGCCACCGTCTCGGACGGGATGCGCATGTCGCTGTGGGAGACGATGTGGGCGTCGCCGTAGCGGGTGTCGATCTCCGGCTTGAACACCTGGACCCGCTGCCGGGCGATCTGCGCACGCCGCAGGCGGCGAATGAGCTCCTCGCTCTTGCCGCTGAACATGCTGCCGACGATGACCTCGATCCAGCCGTGGTTCGGCTGCCGGACAACATCCATGGCGTGAAGCGCGGGCGGGTCGGCCCGTCCCTGGC
This sequence comes from Acidobacteriota bacterium, assembly GCA_013140955.1. Lineage (GTDB taxonomy): Bacteria > Acidobacteriota > Vicinamibacteria > Vicinamibacterales > UBA2999 > JABFRY01. The sequence continues at coordinate 5,895 of JABFRY010000516.1, read as the reverse complement.
GTCAGGCGCGCGACAGGTACTCGCCCGTGTCGGTGCTGACGCGAATGAGGTCGCCGGTATTGACGAAGGGGGGCACCTGGACGACCAGCCCCGTCTCGAGGGTGGCCGGCTTCACCTGGGCGCTGGCCGTCGCGCCCTTGATGCCCGGCGCCGTGTCGGTGACCTGCAGGTCCACGGTCGGCGGCAGTTCGATGCCCACGGGCTCGCTGCCGTAGAACTCCACCGTGATCGTCATCTCGGCCTTCAGGTACTGGACCGAGTCGCCGAGCGCCTCCGATGAGATGTGCTGCTGTTCGTACGAGGACGTGTCCATGAAGCAGTACGCGTCGCCGTCCTGATACAGGTACTGCATCTCCCGCTCGTCCAGCGTGGCCCGGTCGAGCGTGTCCTCGGACCGGAGTTTCTGGTCCGAGAGGCTCCCGTTCCTGATGTTGCGGAACTTGACGCGGACGAAGCCGCGGAGGTTGCCCGGGGTGACGTGCTGGAGCTCGAGGACCCTGAAAAGATCCTGTTGCACTTTGACCAGCATGCCCTTCTTGAGACGTGTCGCCTGTATGGAAGCCATGTGGGGTTCGCCAGAACCCGTCGATCGTAGCACACCGCGGCCATATGCTAGGATTTCCCGTGGCCTTCGCCCGCTGGGATCCGGTCCGCGACCTGCTCGCCATCCATCAGCGTCTCGATCCGTTTGCCGCGGGGCCCGGTGGCTGGGTACCGCCGGTGGACGTGCGCGAGACGGCGGATCGCTACGTCATCACCGCGGAGGTGCCGGGACTCGTGCGCAGCGACCTGGAGATCAGCCTGCGCGACGGGGACCTCACGATCGCGGGCGTCCGGCGGGAGCGCGCGACCACCTGCGAACAGTTCCACCGGATCGAGCGGGGCCACGGCTCCTTCACCCGCACGTTCCACCTGCCACTGCCCGTGGACGGTGAGGCCATCGAGGCCGACCTGAAGGACGGCCTGCTGACCATCTCCTGCCCCAAGGCGTCCACCGCCACCGCGCGGCGCATCCAGGTGCTCTGAGTCGTGACCGCACGACGCCTGATCCTGGCGGTGCTCCTGCTGGCCTGTGGCTTTGCCGTGGGCCTGGTCATCACCGCCCGCCTGCACGAGGTGGACACGGTGGCCGCACAGGACACTGCGCCCGCCACGCCGGCCGGAGCCCCAGGGCCGATCGCCCTGCCTGCCGCGGGCACCCTGCCGGACTTCACGCGCGTGGCCGAACGCACCGTGCCGGCGGTGATCAACATCTCCTCGCTGCAGGTGGTGCAGCGCCCCGACTCGCCGTTCGCCAACGATCCGTTCTTCCGCTACTTCTTCGGCGACGGCAACGACATGTTCGGCACCCGGCGCGGCGTCGAAAGCAGTCTGGGTTCGGGTGTCGTCGTGAGCGAGGACGGCTACATCCTGACCAACAACCACGTCGTCGCCGGCGGCGGGCGCCCGCTGGAGCAGTTGCCCGCCGTGACGGTCGTGCTCGGCGATCGGCGGGAGCTGCCGGCGCAGATCGTGGGCCTGGACGCGGCTACCGATCTCGCGCTCCTGAAGGTGGAGGCGACGGGGCTGCCCACGATCCCGTGGGGCGACTCCTCGAGCCTCAAGGTGGCCGAGTGGGTCCTCGCCATCGGGAACCCGTTCCAGCTCAATCAGAGCGTGTCGCTGGGCATCGTGTCGGCCGTGGGCCGCAGCAACGTGGGCATCGCCGCCTACGAGGAATGGATCCAGACCGACGCGGCCATCAATCCGGGCAACTCCGGCGGGGCGCTCGTCAATGGACAGGGCGAGCTCGTCGGGATCAACACGGCCATCTTCAGCCAGAGCGGCGGTTACCAGGGCATCGGCTTCGCCGTGCCCAGCAACCTCGCACGCCGGGTGGTCGACGATCTCACGCGCTACGGCGAGGTCCGGCGGGGATCGATTGGCTACGTGGAAGTGACGCCCGTCACGACCCAGATCGCCACCGAACTCGGCGCACCGGATGCGCGCGGCGTGCTGGTGGCCCGGATGCGCCGCGACTCGGCTGCGTACGAAGGTGGCATGCGGCCCGGTGACATCATCGTGGACGTGAACGGCACGCCCATCGAGGACGTGGGACGATTTTCGCGGCTCGTGCAGGACGCGCCCATCGGCTCGACGGCCACGGTCACGGTCGTCCGCGAAGGACGTCGCGTCCAGCTGCAGGTCCCGGTGGAACGCCGCTCGCCCGGCGCCTGATCCGCCTGGGTGCTTCGCCCGGTATTTCCCTGCCCGTCATCGCCGCGTCGCACCCCGCGTGCACGCTGACATCAGCGTCCCCGCGAGGCGGCCCCATGCACCACGAACAGACCCCTGCGTCGTCGTCCGATCCCGTCCACGACGGAGAACTCCAGCGGATCCTGGGCGAGTTCCGGGAACTGCCGGGCCTCACCCTCACCTGCGAGCAGGCCGCGCGGCTCTGGCACCTCGACGTCACGCGAGCCAGGGACCTGCTCAGTCAGCTGGTGGATCGACGGTTCCTGACACGGAACCCGAGGGGGTGCTACTACAGGCCCGGCACGGCGTAAGCCTTCGGGACAGTGCAGGCCTTCGGGACAGTGCAGGCCTGCGGATAGTGCAGGCCTGCGGATAGCGTAGGCCTGCGGACGGCGCAGGCCGGGCGCGTGGGCCTGTGCTCAGACGCCGTGGCCGTAGCCCGACTCGTGCATGGCCGACACGGCGGCTGCCGCCACGTCCACCGGGTCGCCCGCCGCCGAACGGGCTGCGGCACGCACGGCCTCGACGACCTGCCGGATGTCGGCCTCGGTCAGCACCTTCCGCTCGTCGGCCACCGTCATCAGTGCGCGATAGACGTCGGGGAGTTCCTCCGACGACACCCCCAGGCCCAGGTCGCTGCAGCGCTTCGCCACCGCGTGGCGTCCTGAGTGCTTGCCCAGTACGAGGGGATTCCAGGGCGCGCCCACGTCCTCGGCCCGCATGATCTCGTAGGTCCGCCGATCCTTCAGAACGCCGTCCTGGTGGATGCCGGCCTCGTGGGAGAACGCGTTGCGGCCGACGACGGCCTTGTTGACCTGCACGGACTGGCCGGTGAGCCGCGTCAGCAGCTCGCTCGAGGGATACAGCTGCCGGGGTTCGATGGCCACGGTGAAGGGATTGCGGTCGCCTCGTACCCGGAGGGCCATCACGATCTCCTCGAGCGCGGCGTTGCCGGCCCGCTCGCCGATGCCGTTGATGGTGCACTCCACCTGTCGGGCGCCGCCCTGCATAGCCGCCAGCGAGTTGGCCACGCCCACGCCGAGATCGTCGTGGCAATGGGCGCTGAAGACCACCCGGTCGGCCCCGTCCACGCGCTCGCGAATCCGCACGAAGAAGTCGCGGAGTTCGTCGGGCATGGCATAGCCAACCGTATCCGGCAGGTTGATCGTCGTCGCGCCCGCGCGAATCACCGCCTCGACGACGCGGCAGAGGAAGTCGAAATCACTCCGCGTGGCGTCCTCGGCCGAGAACTGCACGTCCGCCGTGTGCTGGCGGGCGAACCGCACGGCGTCCACCGCCGCCTCGATGCACTGTTCGCGCGAGATGCGGAGCTTCGCCTGCAGGTGGAGGTCGGAGGTAGCGATGAACGTGTGGATGCGTCCCTGCGCCGCGGGCTCGAGCGCCCACGCGGCCCGCTCGAGGTCGGCACGATGCGCACGGGCGAGACACGCGATCACGGGGCGCCGCACCTCGGTCGCGATCTGCCGGACGGCTTCCGCGTCGGCGGGCGAGGCGATGGGAAATCCGGCCTCGATGATGTCCACGCCCAGGGCGTCGAGCTGGCGGGCCAGGAGCAGCTTCTCGGCAGGACGAAGCGAGAAGCCGGGCGCCTGTTCGCCGTCTCGCAGCGTGGTGTCGAAAATCCTGACCTGCTCCTGTGCGGACATCGGAAACCTCCCCTGCATGTCAGTAGACGCGAGGGCGCTTGATAATGTCAAAATGATAATTATTCTACTTGAATCACTCTTCGTTATAGGTTGGAGCTACAGTGGAACTGAGTGAATTGCGCGTTTTCCTGAGGGTTGCGGCCGAAAGGAGCTTCTCCAGAGCCGCCATGAAGCTCCACCGTACGCAGCCCGCTGTGTCCCAGGCGGTCAGGCGCCTGGAGGACAGCGTGGGCGAGCGGCTGTTCGACCGGGCCACCAAGGACGCGACGCTCACCGAAGCCGGCCGCCTCCTGCGGGAGTACGGCGACCGCCTGGTCCGCCTGTCCGACGAAGCCGAAGCCGCGGTCCGGGATCTGCGCGACCTGCGGCGGGGACGGGTGCTCATCGGGGCCAACGAGGCGTCGGTCACGGCCCTGCTGCCCTTCATCGCCGCGTTCCGCGCGGCGCACCCCCTCGTGCACGTGGACGTCCGCCGCACACGCGCCCGCCAGGTCGGGGCGGAGGTGGCCCAGGGAGGCCTGGACTTCGGCCTGCTGACGTTCCAGCCCGCCGAACCCAAGCTGAGCGCGATCGTGCTGGGCCAGGACGAACTGGTGATGCTGGTGCATCCCTCGCATCCGCTCGCGGAGAGCGGCGAGGTGACGCTCTCGGAGTGCGCCCGGCAGACGGTCATCGCCCATAACGATCCCTCGCACGCGCGCGACCGGGTGCTGCGGCTGTTCGAGCAGCACCACATCCCCGCCAACATCCTGGTGTCGCTGCCCAGCCTCGAAGGCATCAAGCGGGCGGTCGCGATGCAGCTCGGCGTGGCCCTGCTGCCACGGCGCTGCGCGGAATCGGAGATCGAGCGCGGGGAACTGGTGGCGCTGGCGGTGCCGGAGGTCCGGATGCGCCGGCAGCTGCGCGTCATCTATCGACGCGACGGCGAGCGCTCGCATGCGGCGAGCGCATTCCTCACGCTGTTGGAGGGGAAGAAAACCCGCTGACGTACGGCAGGCGGGCCGCCGTGGCCTCCACCTCCTCGAACCGGTCGCGCAGGAGCCCGGTGGAGTCCCAGGCCCCGGTCAGCAGCGCCTCCCGCGTCCGGGCCGGCATCCGCACCGCCACGCGCCGCGCGCCGGCCGTGCAGACGTCGTGCTGGAGGTCCACGGTGACCACCGTCTCCGGCACGCGCTCCACCAGCGTCAGCAGTTCCCGCACGTCGTCCTGCGACGCGCTGACGCACGGCAACCCGATCATCGCGGCGTTGCCGAAGAAGATCTCCGAGAACGACTCACCCACCACGGCCCGGATGCCCCACTCGTGCAGGGCCTGGGGGGCGTGCTCCCGGGACGAGCCGCATCCGAAGTTCTTGTTCACCACCAGGACACGGGCGCCCTGATAGCGGGGGTCGTCGAGCGGATGGCCCGGCGCCTTCCGGTCGTCCTCGAACAGGTGGCGGTCGAGACCCAGGAACGTCACCGTCCGCAGGAAGCGCGCGGGAATGATGCGGTCGGTGTCGATGTCGTCTCCGCGGAGCGGCAATCCGCGCCCCTCGACGAGCGTGATCGGCTGGATGGCCATTACTGCAGCATCTCCCTGACGTCGGTGACCTCGCCCGCCACGGCCGCGGCGGCGACCATCGCGGGGCTCATCAGCAGCGTGCGTCCCGTCGGGCTCCCCTGCCGGCCCTTGAAGTTCCGGTTGGAGGACGCGGCGCACACCTCGCTCCCCACGAGCCGGTCCGGATTCATGCCGAGGCACATCGAGCAGCCCGCGGCCCGCCACTCGAAGCCGGCGGACCGGAAGATCTCGTCGAGTCCTTCCTTCTCGGCCTGGGCCCGGACGCCCGCCGACCCGGGCACCACCAGCGCCCGCACGTGCGGGGCCACGCGGCGACCACGCACGATGCGCGCCGCCTCGCGAAGATCCGAGAGCCGACCGTTGGTGCAGGACCCGATGAAGGCTACGTCCACCTTGAAGCCGGAGATGGCCTGCCCCGCCGTGAGCCCCA
>JABFRY010000008.1 GCA_013140955.1 Acidobacteriota bacterium | reverse complement strand
GCCCTGACGAGTCGGCCCCGCTCCCCCGCCGGCTGCCAGCGGTGCCGTGAGGCGGTGCGACCGCGTGCGGCGGTGGCGCCTGACGCAGACGCGGCCTGAGCAGCGACTCGACCCGTTTGCGGCGTGACCGGCTCACCGGAATCCTGGCGCCGTCGGAGAGCGTCAACTGGATGCCGTGCCCCTCGACGATGTCCCGGACTTCGTCCACGTTCACCAGCGCGCCGCGATGGACGCGCAGGAACCGCTGGGGGTCCACGCGGTTCTCCAGCGAGGCGAGCGTGGCGCGAATGAGGTGTCGTCCTAGGCGGGAGTGCACCAGCACGTAGTAGTCCTGCGCCTCGACCCAGAGCACGTCGGCCATCTTGAGGATGACCGAGCGCTCACCGTCCTTGAACGCCATGCGCTGCAGGAACTCCTGGCGCTGTCCGTCCATGGCGCCGTCGGCGCCATCCGGCGCCTGCTCGCGCAGGCGCTGATCGTCGAGCGTCTGCTTGGCGCGTTCGAGCGCCTCGTGCAGGCGGGCGTCGGAGAAGGGCTTGAGCACGTAGTCCACCGCACGGACGTCGAACGCGCGTGCGGCGTACTCGGCAAATGCCGTGACGAAGACCACGGCGGGTCCCTGCGTGCCGAGCTGCGTGGCCAGGTCGAGGCCGCTCATGCCCGGCATCTCGATGTCGAGGAACGCGATGTCGGCACGCGCATCCCGAAGCGCCTGTTCCACCTCGTGGGCGTTGCCGCACTCGACCACGCTCGTGACCTCGGGGTCCTGCTTGAGCAGGGCCGACACCATCGTGCGTGCCAGCGGTTCGTCGTCGGCGACGAGTACTCGAAAACGGTTCATGCGATGGCCTCCCTCTGCGCCACCGGCTGCGCCGGCAGCAGCACGCTGGCCAGCGTGCCGCCTCCGGGTTGGGGCACCACCGTGAGGCGGGCCGCGCGGCCGAACAGGCGTTCGATGCGTGACATGGTGTTGCGGAGCCCCGTGCCGGCGCTCCGGAGCAGCGTGAAATCCGGCGGCAGTCCCGCGCCGTCGTCCCTGACCCACAGGCGCAGGCCCTCGGCGTCGACGGCCGCGCCGATTTCGATCTCGCAGCGCTCCGCCAGGCGCCCGAACCCGTGGCGCAGGGCGTTTTCCACGAGCGGCTGCAGGACGAACGGCGGCACGCCCAGGTCGTGCGCGTCGTCCGCGATGCGGTAGGCAATGCCCAGCCGGCTCCCGAAGCGGGCCTGCTGGAGATCGACGTACCGGCGCGTGAACTCGAGCTCCGCGTCCAGCGTCACGATGTGGTCCACGGGCCGGTGCAGGGTCTGGCGCATCAGGTCGCTCAGGCCGAGCAGCATGTCGAGCGCCCGGTCGTTGGCGCGCGACCGGATGAGCGCGGCCACCGTGTTGAGCGTGTTGAACAGGAAGTGGGGCTGAATCTCGAGCCGCAGCGCCTCGAGCTGGGCGCGCGTCAGTTCGGCCTCGAGCCGCGACTCGCGCGTCTCGAGCGCGCGCGCCATGCCGGACACGGCGACCGCCCAGCCCACCAGCACGAGCATCGTATAGGCCAGCACGTCCACGGCGAGCATCGACTGCAGCAACGCAAGGAAGGCCGTGCCGAAATCGGTGGCGACGACCGGCACGTGCGGCTGGATCCAGATGGCCAGCTGCGTGGCCAGGGCGATGTGCACGGCGACCGAGACAATCCCGAGCGGCAGCAGATGCAGGAGCGTGCGCCGCAGCGACCGGTGCCCGGCAGCCATCGTGCCCGCTTTGCCCACCACGACGGGCGCGACCAGTGCCCAGAGGGCCCAGCTCGACACCTGCCACGACAGGATGCTGCGGAACGAGTGGCCATGCCCCAGCATGGAGAGGTACGTCTGGGATGCGATGGCGGTGCCGAGAATGACGGCCACGAGCAGGGCGAGGGCGAAGACCCAGCTGGCCGGGACCTCTTGGTACCCGACGGGATCTCGCAGCGATTTCGACTCGACGGATGCCATTGCGCGGGAGGTGTGGACTGCCCTGGAATTATGGCCCGGTATGGCCGTTATCGGCTAATTCGCAGCGAGTGGTTCATATATGGCGGCGAACGGCAGTGTTAAGCTCATCTATTGACCCGTTCGCTGCAGCCAGCCTCAGGCTCCCTGCTTGGGCCTCGTCATCGTCTGGCGTGTCCGCCAGACTGCCACCCTACCCGGTTCCGCAGGCGCGTGGCCGATGGTGCGCGTCGTGCGGACCTGTTCGATGCGAGGCTGACCATGACGCACCTGGCGAGAGCGACGGCTGTCTGTGCCCTGCTGGCTGGGGTCACCCTGCTCAGACCCGTCGGCACCCCCACGGCGGCCCAGTCGGCCGTGGCGCTGCTGCCCACGCCCGCCGGTGCCGGCAGCGGCATGTACGGCATGAGCGCCGACGGTCGCGGTGGCGCACACCTCATCTGGATTGAGCCCGACCCCGAGGCTGGTGGCAGCGCGCGCGCACACCGGCTGCAGTTCTCGAGCCTGGCCGGGGGCCGATGGGCGCCCGCCCGCACCATCGCCCGCTCCGGCAACTGGTTCGTGAATTGGGCCGACCATCCGACACTGGCCGTCCTGGCCGACGGTGCCCTGGTGGCGCACTGGCTGGTCAACAACGGCGAGCGGGAAGGCGTGTACGGCTACGGTATCCGCGCCGCGTATTCCGGCGACGACGGCGCCACGTGGCGCGAGATCTTCGCGGAGGGGACGCGCAACCAGCGCGACTACTCGGGGTTCCTCACCTTCCTGCCCGGTGCCGACGCGTTCGACGCGGTCTACCTCACGCCGCTGGTGTCCGATGGCGACAGTCACGAGATGACGCTCGGACTGGCGCGCTTCGGCGCCGACGGCACCGTGCGGTCGCGCACGACGCTCGATACCGACGCCTGTTCCTGCTGCACCACGACGATGGTGCGCACGCCTCGCGGCGTGGTGGTGGCCTACCGCGACCACGAGCCGGGGGAGATCCGCGACATCGCGGTCGTCCGCGAGGTGGGAGGCCGCTGGACCGAGCCGAAGCCGGTGCACCGCGACGGGTGGGAGATCAACGCGTGCCCGACCAACGGTCCCGTGCTCGCCGCACGGGGCAACCGCCTGGCCGTAGCCTGGTTCACGGCGGCAGGCGATGTAC
>JABFRY010000154.1 GCA_013140955.1 Acidobacteriota bacterium | reverse complement strand
GGGCGTACACAACCCCCGCCGGGCCCGTACGCAACGTCCGGATCTCGTGCTGGGGCACGTCGAGCAGGACAAAGGGGCGCCCGGCCGCGTCCACGCGGAAGACGCGCCCCGGCGAGGCCGTGCCGACCAGGAGCGCGCCGGCCGCGTCGAAGGCGAGGGCCATGGCATGTGTCGCGCGCGTGGCGTAGAAGGGCTCCCCGGTGCCGTCGGGGCCGATGCGGTACACCGTGCCGGTGTCCCCGGTCGCGGCGAACACGACACCGGCGGCGTTCACGGCCAGGCTCCAGATGTAGCGATCCGGTGGATCGAAGAACACCGAGGCCGTCCCGTCGGGCGCGATGCGGTAGATGCGTCCGTCCGGAGACGTGCCGGCATACAGGACGCCTTGCGGGCCGGAGGCGAGGGCGTGCACCTCGAGCTCTTCCGAGTCGAAGAACACCCGGCTGGTGCCATCCGCAGAGACGCTGAGCACCTGGCCCTCGTTGCCCGTGCCGACATAGGTGGTCCCCGCCGGCCCCGGCGCCATGGTCCACAGGAAGGGGGCTCCGCCTTCGTACAGGGTGGACACCGACGGGCCCAGCATGACGCGGCCGTAGCGATCCACCGTGAGGTTCTCCACGGTGCCCCTGAGGAACTCCGCTTCGGTGGCGACCTGCCAGAGGGTGGGAACGGCGGCGGAGAGGCTCATCGCCGCGCCGCCCATCACCGCCGTTGCGACGAGCGCGCGCGCGAGGGTTCGGGTCATGGATGTCAGTTCTGGCGGTCTACGGTCAACGTCAGGGTCCGGGTGCCGCTGACGACGTAGTCGGTTGAAATCTCCCAGTCGCCCAGCAGGGCGCTGCGAAGGGGACTGAAGCTGCCGCCGTTCCGGTCGGACTCCATCACGGCCAGGACCGAGGCCGGGAGCGACGAGAGCGGCTCGCCGCGCACGACCGCTCCGCTGTCCGGGCTGACCAGCCGGACGTAGAGCCGGTTGTTCTTGCGCGTGTTGTTGAGCATCTGCAGCATCTGCGGCACCCCTCGGGTGTCGAGCGGGCGGACCTGGAGATCGCGGGCCTCGAGCTGCGACAGGCGGTTGCCGTCGGACACCATGATCGACACCGCGCCCTGGGCATTCGGGGGAATCGCCACCTGCAGCGTGCGTTCGAGCTGCTCGCCGCGGTAGGTCCGCAGCAGCAGCCGCAGATCCACCGTGCCCCCCGGGCGGACGCGCGGGGTGTCGGTCCAGACGCGTTCGAGGGTGGCCGTGCGGGGCTGCTCGCTGGCGTCGATCTCGAGGCTGATGGACTCGACGTCCACGTCCTCGAAGGTGTTTCGCAGCAGGAAGTTCAGCGGGGCCACCACGTAGGCCGCGGCACCCGCCGAGGAGGAGTCGCCGGTGAAGACGTCCTCGAAGGCCAGCGGCTCGTGCCCGCGGATCGTGGCCGTGCCCCGCAGCACGTAGCTGGCCGCACCGGCCTGGCGCTCGTATCCGGTGAGCGTATTGAGGATCGACACGTAGGCCAGGAGCGGCGTGAAGAGCTGGTCCTTCACCATGCCCATGCGGAAGGTGTTCCGCATGCCGCGGTCCGAGGTGAGGGTGAGGGTGACGGGGATCATCGACGGCTGCACGCCCAGGGTGCCGGCAATGGTCGTGGCGCGATCCTGCTGGAAGGTGCCGATGATCTCGCCGGTGCTGGCAATCTTCGTGGAACTGGCCAGGCTCGGCAGCACCGTAATCACCTCGGCGCGCGTCATCGGGAACTGCGTCGGCCCCAGATTGTAGAAGGGATGCCCGAACGCGTAGACCAGGTCCCCGTCGACGGCGGTGACCGTTCCGGTGGCGCCGAGCTCGAGGTCGCCCGTCATCAGCGCCACCCCCACCGGGTCGCCCGGGCGCAGAGGCGCGGGCGGCAGCAGGGCCGCGTCCTGGGCCGCGGCGCCCGCCATCACCGGCGTGAAGCCGAGGTCGCTGAAGGCGCCGGCCACCGGGGCAATCACCGAGGGTTCGAACCCACCGAAGGTCAGCGGCGTGCCGATCGGTCGGAGCATGGCGCCCACTCGCCGATCGAAGCCCTCGATGCCCGAGAACTGCACATCGGCCGCGCTGTCTGCAAAGGGCGCCATCCACGAGAACGCCTGGGCCAGCGAGCGCCGGAGCCCGTCCTGGGTGAGCGGGAGCGTCAGTTCCGCACGGGCGGCCTGTCGCCGGCCGCCCGGCAGGGTGGCCGCCTCGCGCATCTCGTCGATGGGCGTGATGCCGGCGATGGGCTCCTTCGAGAACTGGCCCAGCGAATAGGACACCGCGCCCAGGAGGCGGCCGTCGATGTACACCGGACTGCCACTCATGCCGGCAATGACGCCGGTATCGGCCAGGGGACCGCCCTCGAGCCTGGCGACGATGAGATTGCGCCGGGTACCGATGACGTTGCGGAGCACGCCGAGCACGTGCACGCGGAACTCCTCGAGTTCCCGTCCCTTGAACACCGTCCGGCCGACGCCGACCATGCCGGGCCGGAGTTCGTCCACCGGGAACGAACGCTCCTGGGCGGGCAGGCCGAGTCCACCGAACAGGGTCAAAGCAATCAGCGCGGACGCGAGGCGCATGCGCATGTGGGGGTCTCCGCAGGAAAGGGTACGGGTTCACGGCACAAACTGCAAGCTGGCCGCCCGGTTCCGTTGACAGCCGCGCACGGCGTGCGCTACGCTGCCGCATCTGCCGACGCCGTCCCATGCACACCACTTCCTTCTTCGCCTGCCCGGCCTCCACCAGCTATTGGTGGCGCAGCATCAGTGCGGCTGAGGGGGTCGTGTCGGACGTGTAGCGCGCGAGACGCACCGGTCGAACGGTTTTGACGCCTCTTCAGCCTCTAGGGTTGGAGAGGCGTTTTGTGTTTATGGCTCCAGTCACACTCTGTGCAACCGTTTCGGGGGCGACGACCGCCGAGCTCGTGGCCGCACGCGACCGCGTCGCGGGCGCCGACATGGTGGAACTGCGCCTCGACGGTCTTGCAGATCTCTCGGACGAGACACCGGCCGCGGTCCTCGCCGGGCGGCGCCTGCCGGCCATCGTCACCTGCCGTGCCGGCTGGGAGGGGGGGCGGTTCACCGGGTCCGAGGCAGCGCGCGAGGTCATCCTGCGACGCGCCCTTGCC
>JABFRY010000519.1 GCA_013140955.1 Acidobacteriota bacterium | reverse complement strand
TTCTGCGGCCAGAAGTCCGACCACGGCCACACGGTGCCCGTGCGCTTCACCTCGCCCAGGCTCTCGCCGACTTTCTCCCAGCCATCGGCGATGCGCGTGTCGTCCCAGCGCTCGGACAGGTTGCCGGCGTGCCACGTTGCGGCGGCACGGCCGGCCGCCACCACCACCGCCACTACGCCGCCCGCCAGGGCCAGTCCGCCCGGACGCGGCGCGCGCGCGCGGCGGACCAGGTCCGCGCACATCCAGAGCGCCACCACGGCGAAGGGCGCGGCGATGTCGCGCACCCGCGACTCGACCGGATGTCGCAGGATGCCGACATCGAAGAGCGCCAGCACCACCAGCGCGCCCGCGATCGTGGCGGCGACCGGCCGGCTCACGCTGCGGCGTCCGGCTACCAGGAGCACGAGCCCCGCGAACGGGAGCAGCCGGGCCAGGTAGAAGAGCGCCGTGGCGGAGTCGAGGCGTGTCCAGGCCGACACCGTGCCCTGCTCGAGCCATTCGAACGTCGGGAACTCCGCCAGCAGGATCTGGTGGGCGTCGGTCTTCGCGAACTCCGCGCCGATCCGCAGGTGCTCGCCCACGCCCTCGGTGAGCTGGATATACACGGTGTAGGGGATGGCCACCAGGATCAGCAGCCCGGCGAAGGTGGCCGCCGCCCGTCCCATGCCCCGCAGGTCGCCCCAGTGCGTGATGGCCAGCACGACGGGCACGGCAGCGGCCGCGTAGACGCCGAGGTCGTGCCTGAGCATCGCGCCGATCGCAAGCCAGAGGGCGAGGGCGAAGAGGCGCCGGGTGCCCGGGCTCGCCGCGTACGCGTAGCAGAGGAGGAGTGACACGGCCGGGACCAGCACCTTGGGGTAGCCGTAGAGGCGCGTGAACAGCCCGACGGCGAACAGGCCGGCCAGCACGCCGGCCGTCGTTGACCGGGTCAGTCGTGCCGTCAGCAGCGTGGTGGCGGCGCAGGCCACGGCCAGCAGCGCGATCGACAGCACCGCCTCGCTGAACGGCCCGGGCGAGAGCCACTGCGCCCCTGCCGACAGCACGATGGCCATCGGCATGCCGGGATCGAGAAAGTCCCGCCCGGGCAGGTCGCCGCCGAGCAGCTGCTGCGACCACACCATGTGCATGAAGTGGTCGTTCGAGAGGTTGCGCAGGCTCAGCAGGCGGAACCCGAAGGCGAAGACCCCGAGGGCCAGTGCCGCCAGGGTGTCGAGGGTCCACCCGCGGCGGGTATCGAGCGTGCTCATGGGCGCCTGCCATTATCGGCCAATCGCGCGCCGTCGCTCATGGCTGGAGCAGCAGATAGCCCTCGGCCGGGTGGACGCTGACGCGCGTGAAGCGGTGCAGGGGCAGGAGGCCGTCGGACGTGTCCGGCTCCTGCGGAGCCCGGCGCACGAGGACGGCCGCCTGATGGCGCCACGTGAGCCGGTCGATCTGCAGGGTGCCCACGACAACGGGTTCGACGAGGCGTACCCGTCCACCCACATCGAGCATCGGCATCGGGACGCCCGCACCCGCGGGACGGAGGGGCAGACGCGCGGTCCGCGGTGTGTCGAAGAGCACGAGCGCGTCGGCGCCCGTGTCGGCCACCAGTTCGAGGACGGGGCCGCCGTTCCCTTGCGGGAGGCGCACCAGGTACCGGCCGTCCCGCCCGACCATGTCCAGCCGCAGGGTGGCGGTCTCCGGAACCGGCGGAGGCAACTCGTCGTCCCACTCCAGTCGCCCGGCGCGGTAGTCCAGGGTGAAGGCACGGTCTCCCAGGGCCTCCGCCCCGAGCAGGCCATCCACCTCCCCGGCGGTGGCGCGGATGGCCGCCTCGGAGACGACGGACGCGAGCAGGCGATCGAGCGCGAGGCCGCCGGCCTGCACCTGCGCAGCGGCCACCACGAGGCGCTCCTCGAGGCCCGACGGGCTGCTCACCGACACCCGGGCGACCGGCGACAGGCCGAGACGGCCTGCCAGCGCGTCGGAGACCACCGAGAGGTTCGATCCGGTGTCCAGCACGAACGGGTAGGGCCCGGTTCCGCTGATGGACACCGGGACGACGATGCGGCCATCCGTCCGGCGAACGAAGCGGAGGCTGCTGCCGGAGCCCGACCGCGAGGCAGGCGCGGGTCGTGTGGGCGCGCCGCCGCCGGCGAGCGACGTGGCTGGAGAGGTCCCGGGTGTGGTGTGCGGCGAGGACGGGCGCGACGCGGCAGGTGGCGCGGCGGCCGGCGCCGCAGGTGAGGTCGTACTGGACGTGGCGGCTGTACCGCAGGGGACGAGCAGCATCGATGACAGAATCAGCGTGGCTGAGTGGTGCGCAGTGGGCATGTCCGAGCGTTGACCGGAGGGCCCCGCAGGGTCGTGAGGGTCTCGTGAGGAAGGCGTGAGGAAGGCATGAGGAAGCATGACGGCGGGTCCGGAGCGCCCGACACGGCGCCGCCCGGGTCCGAGATCCTCCGGTTCGGGCCGCTGACGATCGACCTGCGGCGTGCGCAGGTCTGGAAGGACGGCGTGGTCGTCGGCCTGGAGCCGAAGGCCTTCGACGTGCTCGCCTGCCTGGTGCGCCACCGTGAGCGCCTCGTGACCAAGGACGAACTGCTGGACCAGGTGTGGGCCGACGTGTTCGTCACCCCGAACGTGCTGAGCCGCGCTGTGGCGCAGCTGCGGAAGGCCACCGGCGACGATGCCCACGCGCCGCGCTATATCGAGACGGTGGCGCGGCGGGGGTACCGGTGGGTGGCGCCCGACGCCGTCGAGGCATCGCCTGGGGCGCCGCCGGGGACGTCTCCTGGCGCGCGGCTCGAGGTTGTGTCGGAGCGCACGGTTCTCGATCCGGAATCCCTGGACCCGGGGGCCACAGCCCCGGGTGGCCGCGATGCGGGCGGCAGGGTCCTGGGCGCCCGCGACCGCGGTGCCAGCGGTTCCGGTGTTAGCGACGGAGCGTTGCAGGCGCTGCCGGCCGCTCAGGTGGCCACGGCCGGGTCGAGCGGATCCCGCAGCGTGTGGCATTCTGCGTGGACCACGCGGGGCACCCTCCTCCCGGTGGCCGCGGTCCTGGCCGTCATCCTGCTGGTCGCGGTGTGGCGCGGGGCCGCGCACACGCCGACCCCGGCACCGGCGCCACCGCTCGTGGAGCGTCTCACCTCGAC
>JABFRY010000325.1 GCA_013140955.1 Acidobacteriota bacterium | reverse complement strand
CCCATGCGCGCGCTGACCAGACGCACGCCCTGACGCCCCTGAAGACGCGTCTGCCCCACGCCGCGCTGAGCCGGGCCGGCCTGGACCCTACGGCCGACGCCGACGGCGGCTCAGATGCCGCCGGAAGGCGGCGATGGTCTCGGGGCTGACGTGATGCTCGATCCCCTCGGCATCCACCTGCGCCACGCCGTCGGGCACCCCGAGCGCACGGAGGAACTCCACGACCAGCGTGTGCCGTTCCCGCGACTCGGTGGCCAGCCGGGCGCCTTCATCAGTGAGGAAGATCGCGCGATAGGGCCGTGACGTCACGTAGCCGTCGCGCTGCAGCCGGGCCACGGTCCGCACGACGGTGACGTGCGAGACACCGAGACGCCTGGCCAGGTCCACCGCACGTGCCTCTCCGACCGATGCCGTGAGTTCGGCGATCGCCTCCACGTAGTCCTCGGCGGTCTCCTGGGAATGGTTCTGCCTGGTCTGCCGCAGGGCGCGGGCCTGCAGGTCCTCGGTCTCCCCGGCCGGCACCGCCGCCGGACGTCGTCCACGCACCCGTGTCGCCATCCCACGAATCGTAGCGTTGGGCTGATTTGACAGCATAGGGCACAGAATGTAGCCTCGGTTACATCCTATGCCGACCCGCACACCCTTCCCGACCTCGGCACTCGTCCACGCTCGCGCATACTCCGGTGCCCGCGGCGGTCCGCTGTGGTGTGCGCTGGCCGTCCTGCTGCTCGCCGTCGGGTCGCCGCCAGGTGTGGCCCTGGCCCAGACGACGGCGATGGTGGGGGGCGTCGTGCGCGACGTGCAGGGCGGCGTGCTGCCGGGCGCTACCGTCATGCTCTCGCGGCCACTCACGGGCTTCGAGCGCACGACCAGCACAGATGCCTCGGGGACATTTCGGCTCGCCAACATCCCGTTCGACACCTACGCGCTCGTCATCGAGTTCCCCGGCTTCGTCACCGCCACCCGAGTCGTCGAGGCGCGATCGACGGTCCCGGTCACGTTCGAGGTGACACTGGACCTCGGAGGGCAGTCCACGTCCGTCGTCGTCTCGCCAGGGCCTCCGCTGCTCGATACCACGTCGGCCGGCACGCGGCACACGCTGAGCGTGGCACGCATCGAGACGCTGCCGGTGGCCAGTGGCAGCCGGGGGCTCGAAGCGGTCCTCGTCTCGTTTCCCGGGTTCGCGCAGAACGCCAACGGCGCGATCCATCCCCGCGGCGCCCACAACCAGATGACCTACGTCGTCGACGGGCTGCCCATCAGCGACCAGCTCACCGGCGCGTTCGCCAACGCCCTCGACGTCGGTGTCGTGGAGACGCTCGAACTCATCACGGGCAATGTGCCGGCCGAGTTCGGCAGCAAGATCTCCGGCGTGGCCGTGGTGACGAGCCGGAGCGGGGCCGGCACCGGTCGCCGCCTGGCTGGCAGCACGTCCGTCTCCGCCTCCGGGTTCGGCACGGTGCAGGGCACGGTCCAGGGAGGCGGCGAGCGGGGCCGTGCGGGCTACTTCCTCTCGGCCACCGGCCTCCGTACCGGCCGGTTCCTCGACCAGGTATCGCTGGACAACCTGCACAACGACGGGGCGTTCGGGCGTGCCTTCGTGCGCACCGACGTGCGGCTCGGCGGGAACGCCATCCTCCGGGTCAATGCGATGGGCGGCCGGTCGGCCTTCGACGTGGCCAACCTGCGATCACAGCAGGCGGCAGGGCAGGACCAGCGTCAGCGGCTCGGAGACACTGCGGCCTGGGTGTCGTATCTGCACCCGCTCGGTGCGACGGCAACGGTCGAGTCGACCGCGGGGTATCGCACGGCAACGGCGGACCTGCGCGACAGCCCCGGTGACACCCCGGTCACCGCTTCGCAGGACCGGCGCCTGGCCACGCTGACGGCCACCGTCCGCTACTCGCGCATCGTCGGTCGCCACCGCCTGCGGACCGGCGCAGACGTCCAGCGGACGCCGCTCCGCGAGCACTTCTCGATGGGCATCACGGCGCCCGGCTTCAACGACCCACTCGACCCGCACTACAACGCGGCGCTGGCGCCACACGACCTCTCGCGCGGAGGACGGCCCTTCACGTTTGCGGGCGCGGCAACGGGGCTGGTACTGGCAGGATTCGCCGAAGCCACGCTGCGCTGGTCGCAGGCCACCGTCACACTCGGCCTGCGCCACGACACCTACGACCTGCTCGTGCGCGAACGCCAGCTGCAGCCACGCGTCGGCGTCAGCCAGACGCTGCCGGACACCTGGGGGGTCGTGCGCGCCTCCTACAACCGCAACCTCCAGACCCCGCCCAACGAGAATCTCCTGCTGTCGAGTTCCGCCTCGGCGGCAGCCCTCGCGCCCCAGACCGTGCGCGAGGCCCTGGGGGGCGCATACCGGCCACTGCGACCCGAGCGGCAGCAGGTGGTGGAGGTGGGCTACCAGCGCGCGTTCGGCGATCGGGCGACGCTCGATGTGTCGGCCTATCGCAAGTGGTCGGTGGATCAGCAGGACAACAACAACTTCTTCGATACCGGAATCATCTTTCCCACCACGCTGGCCGCGCTGCACGTCACGGGGGTGGAAGGCCGGGTGTCGTTCCGGGAGGTGCGTCGCGTCTCGGGTTCGCTGAGCGTGAGCGGAGGACGGGCCATCGCCACCCCGCCGTTCACGGGTGGACTCTTCCTCGGGCAGGATGCGGTGGACCTGCTCTCTTCAGGTCCCTTCCCCATCGACCACGACCAGCGCCTCAGCGTGCACGGCACGGCCCACTACGACCCCGTGGGGCCGGCGTGGCTGTCGGTGTCGGTGCGATACGACAGCGGACTGGTAGCGAACCCGTCGGATCCGGCGACGGTGGCCGCCGATCCCGACTACGCCGACCTGCTGCCGTACGTGGACCTGCTGGCGGAGACGTCGCGCGTGCGGCCGCGCACCATCGTGGACGCCGCCGCGGGCATCGACGTCGGGACATCTGGGCGCAGGACGTGGAGCGCGCAGGTGCAGGTCACCAACGTCACCAACCGCACGGCCCTTTACAACTTCCAGTCCGTGTTCGTGGGGACGCGACTGGTGCAGCCGCGCACGTTCGCGGTGCGCCTGACGCGGCACTTCTGAGGGCGGCCCGGCGCGCGCAGACCGCGGGGGGCCGGCCTCAGAAG